>JAKOMY010000205.1 GCA_022702225.1 Microbacteriaceae bacterium
AGACGGTGCGCAGCGCCGGGAAGTCCTCGATCGTGCGGCGCAGCGCCGTGGCGAGCCGATCGGCGTCGACGTCGCCGTCGAACCGCACGGCGAGGGCGACGGCGCCCGTCGCCGCGTACGGGTCGAGCTCGTGCAGGAGCCACATGCGCTCCTCCGAGGGCGAGGCGACCACCTCGTCGACCGATGCCGGAGCGGCAGCGGTGGCGATCCCCCGCGCTTTCAGCAGGGCGTCCATGCGGGCGCGCTTCGCGCCGCTCAAGAGCGACGACGCGCGCGCGGCGGGCCGCGGACGACCCACTGCGTCGAGGCGCCGGGACACGGCATCCAGGATCTCGTCCACCGTCTCGAGCGCGAGGGCGTCGACAGCGACGTCGGCGGTGAGCACGAGGGCACCGTCGCTCTCACCGAGTCGGATATCGAGCACGACCTGGGGCGTCGACGTCCAGGCGGCGACCGGGGCGGGGGTAGCGGGCCAGGCGAGGCCGTTGGTGACGACGACCGGGCAGGCGACCGCCGTGCGGTCGCGTCGGGCCAGCGCGGTGGCGACCGCGGGGCCGTCGGGTCCGTCGAGGCGAGCGAACAGCTCGGCCTGCAGCACCCGGGCGCTGCTGACGGCGTCGGCCGGATCGGCTCCGGCGCCCACGACGACGAAGCCGGCGAACGGCCCCACCGGCGCATCTTCGCCGCCCCCCGCGGTCGGCACCGACAGCCGCACCGGGCCGCCGGACCGTGCGGCCAGCTCGTCGCCGATCGCACCCGCGGCGACGGAGTGCGCCGACAGGCCCGCCGCTCCGCCTGCGAGCACCGCTCGCCGCCAGATCGCCGCGTCGACGACCCGAGAGGTCCGCTCGGTGCGGATCGGTCCCAGGCCGTCGAGGGCCGCGCGCCAGGGCAGACGGGGAGCCGCGGGCAGGTCGTCGGCCGCGCGCTGCGCCCGGTCGGCGTCGGCGCCCGCAGGGAACGCGCGCAGAGCATCGAGCAGCCCCGTCGGTGCGGGCGGCAGGGAGAGCGTCGGGTCGGCCAGCAGACGCCGAGCCTCGGAGATCACGCGTGCGAGGCCCTGCCCGTCGAGGGCGAGCGCGTCGGAGCACAGCACCACCGCGTCGCGGTCGTCACGGCGTACGTGCACGACCTCGACCAGCGCGTCGAGGGGCCGAGGTGCGGTGCGCAGCCCCGCGAGCAGATCGATGAAGGCGTCGTCGCCGCGTCCGTGCAGGTCGACCACCCGCAGCACGTCCGCCTCGGGCGCGACGCTCTGCGTTCCCGCCGCCGCGTCGATCCGCAGTCGCAGCGCCTCGTGACGGGCGACCAGGGATGCCACGACCTCGCGTAGCCGATCGGCATCGACGTCGCTCTCCCAGACGCGCACGTCGAGCATCCCGGTCGCCCCGAGGGGAGCCGCGCCGTCGCGCGCGGCGAGGTACGCCCGCTGCAGCGGGGTGAGCGGTGCGGAGTTTCCGTGCTCAGACATCGGCGCCCTCCGTCACGAGCTCGACGAGCAGTTCGGCGACGACGTGCACGTCGTCGCCGCCGCGATCGGCGAGCACGGCGGCGAGCCGGCGAGGCGTGCGCGCCTCGAACAGCTCGGCGACCGTGAGGTCGCTCACCCGCAGCTCGTCGCGCAGGGCTGCGACGCACGCGACGGCGCGCACCGAGTCGCCGCCGATGCGGAAGAAGTCGTCGTCGGCGCTCAGGTCGGCCGTTCCGACCACCTCGGCCATGACCAGGGCCACGGCGCGCTCGAGCGGCGTCTCGTCGGACGCAGCCGTCGTGGGCATCGCCGCGCGCGCGGCCCCCTCGGCCAGAGCGGCGCGGTCGATCTTGCCGTTGACGGTCAGCGGCAGGCGGTCCACGAGCACGATGACCTCGGGCAGCATGTACGCCGGCAGGCGTTCCGCGAAAGCGGCGCGGATGCCCCGCTCGTCGACGGCCGCGCCGGCACGGCGCGCCACGGTGACCGCGAGCACCCCCGACCGCACGGGCAGCAGCGACGCGATCGCGCGATCGACGCCGGGCACGCCGTCGAGAGCGCGCTCGATCTCGCCCAGCTCGATGCGGTATCCGCGCAGCTGGATCTGGTGGTCGCGGCGCCCGTGGAACTCGATCACCCCGTCGGGGCGGTAGCTCGCCAGATCGCCGGTGCGATACCACCGCACCCCCTCGTGCACGACGAAGCGGTCGCTGGTGCGCTCGGGGTCGCCGCGGTAGCCGCGCGCCACGCCCGCTCCCCCGATCCACAGCTCGCCGACGACGTGGTCGGGGCAGTCCTCGCCGCGCTCGTTGACGACGCGGCAGCGGACGCCCGCCATCGGAACGCCGTACGGGACGACGGCCTCGGGGTGGTCGGCATCCGGTTCGTGAACGGTCGAGTGGATCGCCGTCTCGGTCGTGCCGCCGAGTCCCGCGAAGCGCACGCCGGGGATGCGCGCAGCGAAGGCCGCGGCTGTCGAGCCGGGCACCCAGTCGCCCCCGGTGATCACGGTGCGAACGCTCGCGAGCTGATCGTCGGATGCCGCATCCAGCAGCATCCGCAGCAGGGCGGGCGCCGCGTTGACCACGGTGACGCCGTGGCGCTCGATGAGCTCGGCCCAGGCGAACGCGTCGCCCGTGTCGGCGGCCTCGGGCATGACCACCGAGCCGTCGAGGGCGAGCGGGGCGAACAGGTCGTACACCGACAGGTCGAACTGCAGCGACGACAGCGCGATCGTGCGCTCGTCTCCGGCGAGGCCGAAGTGCGCGGCGATCGCGTCGATCGTCGCCGCCGCCGCGGAGTGCGGCACCTCGACGCCCTTCGGCTCGCCCGTCGACCCCGAGGTGAACAGGACGTAGGCGATCGCCGACGGCTCGACCGGCACGGGGGCGGCGAGGGGGACGGAATCCCCCGCAACCGCGAGCACCGGCACGTCGACGCCCTCGGCCGCGCCCACGAGCGCCTGGGCGCCGGAGCGGGCGAGGATGCGGTCGCGGCGGGCGGCGGGATCGTCGACGTTGATCGGCACGTAGGCCGCCCCCGCCGCGAGCACGCCGAGCACCGCGATCGCCTGGTCGACGCCCTTGGGCAGGCGCACCGCGACCGTGTCGCCCGCGCCGACGCCGATCGCGGCGAGACGCGCCGCGAGGGTGAGGGCCTTCTCGGCGAGCTCGCCGGCGGTGAGGGTGCCGCGCGCGGAGCGGACGACGATGCCGTCGGGGTGCGAGCGGGCGCGGGTGAAGAACGCGTCGTGCAGGGTGCGGGCGGCGGGTGCGGGCACGTCGTGCGCGGTGCGCCGCTCGAGCTGCCCCGCCGGGAGGGGAACGGCGCCGTCGCCGTGGTCGATCACGGTGTCGACGAGGTCGATGAACGCGCGGAACATGTCGGCGATCACTCCGGGCGGGAAGGCGTCGCGGCGCACGTCCCAGTTGACGAGCATCCCCTCGGCGACGTCCACCACCTGCGCGTCGAGCTCGACCTGCGGTCCCTGCGAGATGATCCACGACGGCGTGCCGAACACGCCGAGCACCCGCTCCGAGAACAGCCGGCCGAGGTTGAGGCCCGAGGTGAACACGATCGGGGCGAGCACGGGTTCGCCGGCTGCACGGCCGAGGTCGCGCAGCACATCGAGCCCGCCGTACGCGGCGTGGTCGACGGCCGCGTGCAACTGGCTCTGCAGCCGCCGGGCGCGCTCGGCGAACGACTCCGGAGCGGTGTGGTCGACGGCCAGGAGCACCGAGTTGGTGAAGTCGCCGACGAGGTCGTCGACGTCGGGCACGACGGGCGCGCGCGTGAAGAGCGGCACGTTCAGGAGGAACCGCTGCTGGGTCGACCAGCGCGCCACGACCTCGGCGAAGGCGGTGGCGAGCACGACCGACGGCGTCACCCCGAGGCTCCGGGCGCGCGCGGCGAGGGCGTCGGCGCGGTCGTGGTCGAAGGTCTCGGCGAGGCGGACGCTCGCGTGCGGGTCGGGCCGGTCGCCCTCCGCCCGCGCCGGGAGCGCCGGGGCACCGGGGAACGTCGGCACCCGCTCGGCCCACCAGGCCCGGTCGCGCTCGCGGGCCGCGGGGTCGCCCTCGACGGCGAGGTACTCGCGGTAGCCGGGGTGGGCGGGAACGCCGAGCACGTCATCGTCGTCGTAGGCGCGAGCGAGGTCTTCGAGGATGCGACGGTAGCTCTGCGCGTCGGCGGCGAGCATGTCGACGTCGACGTGCAGGCGAGTGCGCCCGGCGGGCAAGAGGGTCAGGGCCACCTGGACGACCTGGCCGTCGACCACGTCGAGCATCTGGTGCGATCGTTCGTCGCGCAGACGCTCCAGCTCGCGAGCGACCCCGGCGTCGTCGAGGTCGCGCAGGTCGTCGACCCGCACCGTCGACGACACCGCTCCCGCGGGAACGATCCACTGCATCGCGTCGTCGGTGAAGGCCGCGCGCAGCATCGGGTGGCGTGTGACGAGCGCCGTCACCGCGCGCGAGAGACGGCCGGGGTCGATGCCGTGGCCGTCGAACTCGACGTAGAGGTGCGCGGCGACCCCGCCCAGCCGATGCTGCGTCTGCCGGCCGCTCCAGTAGGCGTGCTGCATGGGCGCGAGCGCGAAGCGGGGGTCGTCGTGCACGGCGGCGCGTGCCACCTCGCGCGAGACGGGTGCGCCGGCCCCGGCGAGAAGGCGCTCCCACGCGGCGACGGTCGGGGTGGCGGCCAGCGCGCCGAAGCCCACCTCGGCGCCTTCGGCCCGCCATCGCTCGGCGAGGCGGATGATGGCGAGCGAGTGCAGTCCGTGCATGAGCAGGTCGTCGTCGGGCTCGATCTCGTGCGCGGCGATGCCCACCTGGGCGGCGATCTCGGCGGTGATGCGGGTGCGGTCGAACACGGTTCTCCTCAGACTCCAACGGGAACGGAAAGACGGATGCCGACGCCCTCGGCGCCGACGTTCGCGGGGGCGCCCGCGAAAGGGGCAAGACGGATGCCGACGCCCTCGGCGCCGGGAACGAGATCACCGGCGTCGACGACCTCGGAAAAGAACGGGGGCATGCCGACGCCCGCGGGGAGCGCCGCGTGGCGCCCGGTGTGGGCGCGCACCGCCCGGGCGCCGCGCGGGGCTTCGTCGCGCACGGCGATGGCGCCCGGCAGTCCCCCGACATCGAGGTCGACGAGCTCCAGCCGGGCCGCGGGGTCGAGAGCGCACGTCACGACGGCCGGCGCCGCGTCGGCGGGGGCGAGGGTGAGGGCCTCGGGCTCGGCGACGAGGCCGGTGCCGAGGCACTTCACGACCGCTTCGCGGCGCACCCACGCCCGCGCGAGCAACGCTGCGTCCCAGCCGCTCCGCGGACGTTCGCGGACGGGGAGGTAGTCGGCGACGGCGTCGTTCGCCGCACCGATCCCCGCCTCGACGTCCACGCCCACGTCGCCCTCGGGTCGGTACGCCACGAGCACCACGCCGCCGGAGTGGGCGATCGAGATCCCCCCGGCGGCATCCGGAGTCGACGGCATGCCGGCGCGCGGGTCACCCGGCGGGCGTACGTCGATCGTCACGTCGGCGGGGCCCCTGCCGGTGGCCGCGGCGACGAGCGCCCGCGCGAGCACGCGGCCGGTGGTGAACTCGGCCGCGCGAGCCGGGCGCATCGCCGTCAGACGCTCGCGCTCGCGGTCGCTCAGCCACGGGTGCCCCGGTGCGAGCACGCGGGCGGCGACGATCACGCGCCCACCGCCGTGCGGATGCGCGACAGCAGCAGCTCGGGGTGGTCGAGGAGGGCGAAGTGTCCTCCCTCCAGCACGAGCGTTCCGTGATCGATCGCGCCGGCCTGCAGTAACGGCATCCATCCGCGGACCGCGACGGGACCGGCGACGGGGTCGTCCCGCCCGGCGACGGTGAGCAGTCCCCCGGCGCGCAACGGACCGCGCTCGGCGTCGGCGGCTGCGCCCGGGCGGTCGAACTCGGCCGCGGCGGTGAGGTCACCGCGAAGGGCCCGGATCGCGAGCGTCAGGAACGGCTCGTCGCCGAGCAGCACCTCGGGGGTACCGCCCAGACGACGCAGCCACGCGCGCCACGCCTCGCGGTCGTCGTCAGCGGGGAGGCGTCCGCCGCGTCGTCGTCCCGGTGCGGGGCGACCCGACAGCACGAGGAGATCGACCGGGATCAGGGCCGACAGCGCCGCCGCGAGCGACGCGCCGAAGCTGTGCCCGAGCAGCACCGTGGGGGTGCCGTCGGACGTCAGCTGTCCGAGCACGCCTGCGAACGCCGCGACGAACTCCGGGTACGAGGTGAGCGGCTCCTCGGCGATGCGGGTCTCGTGACCGGGGTACTGCAGGGCGACGACGTGCGGCGGGTCGGCGAGACCGGCCCCGAGTCGTGCGTAGGTCCCCGCCGATCCGCCCGCGTGCGGCAGGCACACGAGCCGCCAGGCGGCGTCGGCCGGTCCGCTCACCCGCGCGATCGCACCGAGATCGAGAGTGCGGGTCACGGGGCGGTCCGCTCGGGCGTGCGCTGGCGCACCTTGCTCACCTTGCCCACCCCCGTGGTCGGAAACGCCGTGACGAACTCGATCGTGTCGGGCAGCTTGAACCGCGCGACGCCGCGATCCGCGAGGAATCTGCGCAGCTCGATCGCCCGCGGTGCGCGGTCGAGGTCGCGACGCGGGATGACGTAGGCGGCGATGCGCTCGCCGAGGGTGTCGTCGGGCACGCCCACGACCGACACGTCGTGCACGACGGGGTGGCCGAGCAGGAGGTTCTCCAGCTCTTCGGGCGCGACCTTCTCGCCGCCGCGGTTGATCTGGTCCTTCGCGCGCCCCACGACGCGGACGTACCCCCGCTCGTCGACCGAGACGAGATCGCCCGTGCGATAGAAGCCGTCGGCCGTGAAAGAGGCGCGGTTGACCGCTTCGTCGGCGAGGTACGCGCGGATCGTGTACGGCCCGCGCGTCAGCAGATGCCCCGGTGTTCCCGTCGGCACCGGCTGATCGTGATCGTCGACGACGCGTACCTCGTCGTCGGGCGAGATCGGCCGCCCCTGGGTGGTGACGATCGTCTCCTCGTCGTCGTCGAGGCGGGTGTAGTTCACGAGCCCCTCGGCCATACCGAACACCTGCTGCAGCGTGCACCCCAGTTCGGGCCGCACCCGCCGGGCGACGGCCTCGCTGAGCTTGGCCCCGCCGACCTGGACGGACCGGAGCGTGCGCAGCCGCTCACCGCGCGCGGCGTCGAGCCAGGCGATCAGCAGCGGCGGCACGAGGGCGACGGTGGTCACGCCATGCCGCTCGATGAGGGGGAAGGCGATGTCGGGGCTCGGCGCGGGACACATGACCACCGATGCGCCGACGGCGATCGCGCCCAGGATGCCGGGTGAGCTCATCGTGAAGTTGTGGGACGCGGGTAGGGCGACGAGCATCACGCTGTTCTCGTCGAGTCCGCAGATCACGGCGCTCTCGCGCACGGAGTAGAGGTAGTCGTCGTGCGTGCGCGGGATGAGCTTGGGCCCGCCCGTGGTCCCACCCGACAGCTGCAGGAAGGCGATGGCATCCGGTCGCGACGGGCTCTCGCGGCGCTCGGCGGGCGCGGGGGCGTCGAGATCAGCGGATGCCACGAGCAGCACGCGCACGCCCGCGGGTGCGCCGCGTCGGGCGATGTCGGCGTAGTCGGCGTCGGCCGGACGACCGAGGGTGAGGATCGCGCGCGCGGCCGAGCGGGTCGCGACGTCGGCGAGCTCGTGCTCGCGGTGGGCGGGGAGCGCGAAGACGGGCAGCGCCCCGACGAGGGCGAGCGCGAACACCGCGACGGGGTGCTCGGCGACGTTCGGCAGGAAGAGCACGATCCGATCCCCCGGGCGGATGCCGTCGGCGGCGAGCCGATCGGCGAGGGCCCGCGCGGCGCGGTCGAGTCCGCGGTAGTCGAGCACGCGATCGCCGTCGATCACCGCGGGGCGCGCGCCGTGGCGCGCGACGGTCTGCTCGAGCAGCCCGGTGAAGGTCTGACCGATCCAGTACCCGCGTGCGCGATACGCGACGGCGACGTCGTCGGGGTACGGGCGCACAGCGCGCAGGGCGTGCTCCACGCGCAGCGACGCCGGGCGCAGGTCGGTCCAGGCGTCGTCGACGACGCGCAGCGCGTCGGGGCGCGGCAGCGGCTCGGTCACGGGGGTCCACCCGTCTGGCAGGGGCGGCCCCACCGGCCAGAGCGAGTGCTGGCCCTCGTCGTTGACCAGCACGTGGAAACGGGCGTCGGGGTCGTCGAAGGGATTCGGCATCGGGGGGAACCTTTGTGTGGAAAGCGAGGAGGGAAGGGTCGTGGCGGGCGCGGGGCCCGCCACGACCGGTGCGTCAGGAGCCCGTGATCGCGCTGAGCGCGTACGAGGCGTTCAGCGGCGACGGGTTGCGCAGCGCCGCGATCTGCACCATCGACAGGTCGACGAGGTGGCCGTCCTTGACGGCCGTGAGCGTCGGGAAGACGGCGCTGCTCTGCCACGCGGTCTTGACATCGGGGCTCAGGAAGGCGACGTACATGCGGTCGGCATCTGCCTTGTCGACGGTCTCGAACGACAGGCCCGCGGCTCCCGAGCCGTCATCGAGCGCGGGAAGGGCGGCCGCGGTCGGGCTGAACGTCATGCCCAGGGCGTCGAAGGCGCGGACGCTGCCGTCTTCGGCGTCGTTGACGACCTTGAGGGCGTTGGGCGTGGCGAGCGAGAGCGTGTAGGTGAGCCCCTTCAGCTCGGGGTGGCTCTCCCCCGCCTCGGCGAACGTGGCCGTGTCGGCGTCGATGAGCGGCTGCACGGCATCGGTCTTGCCGAGCGCCTCGGCGATGAGCGGCGCCTCGACCTTCCAGTCGAGGTGGTGGATGTTCTTCGCGCTCGGACCCACGACCGGAGCGATGGCCGAGAGGCCGGCGTAGTTGGCTTCGAGGTCGACGTACGAGGTCGCGACGATCAGGTCGGGGTGCAGCGCCGCGATGGCCTCGAGGTCGAGGGGCGCCCGGTCGGCCCCGGCGGCGGCGGTCTGGATGAGCGCGGGGGTCGTGGTCAGCTTCGGGGCGAGCCACGGAGCGATGCCGGATTTGTCGAACGGGAACGCGGAGGTCGCGACGGGCTCGACGCCCAGCGCCGTGACGATGTCGGCCTCCATCCAGCCGAGGGTCACCACGCGCTCCGGGGCCGCGGGGATGGTCGCTTCGCCGTAGGCGTGGTCGACCGTGACGGGGAACCCGCCCGAGGTGGCTGCGGGCGTGCTGCCGGCATCGGGCGTGCCCGTGGCGCAGCCCGACAGGAGCGCAGCGCCGACCGCGAGAGCGGCGGCCGCGGCGACCGCGCGGGCCGGACGGAGGAAGCGGGCGAGAGACATGGAACTCCTTACGGGTGGTGAGCTGTGGAGGGGGCGGGATGCCGCAGGTCGGCGAGCACGCCCCGATGTAGGTTAGCCTAACCTAACCATCTGTGACGCCCGGTTCTCGTGGCGTCGAGGAAACCGCCCGCCCACCGAGAGGATCCCCATGAGCCGCAGCCTGCGCCTGACCGAGAACCAGCGCGACGTGATCGCCCACCCGGCCCATGCGCACGGGCTCGCGGACGAGATCTCTCTCGTGCGGGATGCCGCGGAGATCTCGCCGATCGTCACGCGCGTGACGATCGATCTGGGCGGCACGCCCGACGCGGCGGAGTGGGCGAAGCCGAACACGGCGATCCGCATCGAGGTCCCCGCGCTCGACGACGACACCGCGCTCGTGTCGCGCGTGTACACCGTCCGCCGTTTCGAGGCGCCGCGCACGATCGAGGTCGACGTCGTGCGGCACGGTCACCGCACCCCGATGACGGCGTGGCTCGCCGGCATCCGCCCCGGTGACAGCGTGCGCGTGATCGGTCCGCGCACGCACCTGCTGCCCGCCCACGACGGGCGCCCGATCGAGCTCGTCGCCGACGACTCCGCGCTCCCGGCCGTAGCCTCGATCCTCGCGGCGTGGCCCGCGGGCAGCCGCGGGCGCGTCCGCACGACGAGCCGAGACGACGTGGTGCTGGCGCAGCTGCCGCCCGCGCCCGACGTGTCGGTCGAGCGCATCGCCGATGTCGACGCCGTCGAGGCCCCGGTCGGCGCCGTGCTGTGGGCCGCCGGGGAACGCGACGCCATGCGGGCGCTGCGCACGCGCTGCCTGGCCGCCGGCATGGACAAGGCCGACCTGCGCGTCTTCGGCTACTGGAAGCAGGGCGTGAGCAACAGCATCATCGACGCCAAGCGCCTCGATCACTTCGCCGCGCTCCTGAAGGCGACCGGCTCGACCGACGGCGCCGACGACTTCGACATCGACATCTGAGACACCGGTGTCCGAGCCCCCGGCTCCGAAGATCCGGGCGCCGAAGCCCCCCGCACCGCAGCTACCGACATCTGAGCCACCGGCTCCGCGGCCCCGAGCGCGCGCAGAAGGGTGCGGAACTTCGCCCCCGTCTCCTCGATCTCGCGCTCGGGCTCGGAGTCGGCCACGATCCCCGCGCCCGCGAAGAGCCGGATCGTACGTCCGGCGATCTCGGCGCTGCGGATGCCGAGGGCCCACTCCCCGTCGCCGGTGGCATCCGTCCAGCCGACGGGCCCCGCGAACGGTCCGCGCGGGACCGGCTCGAGCGCCTCGATCGCCGCGACCGCGTCCGCCGTGGGCACCCCGCCGACGGCCGGGGTGGGATGAAGGGCGAGAGCCAGCTCGGCGGAGGTGACCGTCGGGTCGTCGAGCACACCCTCGATCGTCGTCCCGAGGTGCCACATCGTCGGCGTCGCGACGACGTCGGGGCGATCGGGCACGCGTAGGCTGCGGCAGAACGGGCCGAGGGCGGCCGCGATCGCGTCGACGACGAAGCGGTGCTCGCCGAGGTCTTTCGTCGAGGTGGCCAGAGCTGCGGCCCGCGCCCGATCGACCTCGGGATCGGCGCTGCGCGGCAGGGAGCCCGCGAGCGGGACGCTGCGCACCGCCGTTCCCACCCGGCGGATCAAGAGTTCGGGGCTCGCGCCGAAGAACACTCGCGGGTCGGCGGTGGTGCCGAGGTCGAAGGCGAAGCCGAACGCGGTCGGGTTCGCGTCGAATAGTGCTTGTACGAGAGCGGCGCGCGGCACGTCGGGTGGAAGATCGGCGACGAGGGTGCGCGCGAGCACGACCTTGTCGAGCCGCCCTGCCCGCAGGGCGTCGAGCGCCTCGTCGACGAGCGCGCCGAAGACGTGCGCCTCCGGCTCGGGCACGAAGCGCAGACCGACGTCGCGCGGCGCGGTGGCGGCCACGGCGGTGCGCGCCTGCACGCCCTCGCGCAGCGTGTCGGTCGTCGCGACGCGTGCCGGAACGATGAGGTGCGCGTCGCGTGAGGGGTCGAAGCCGAGCGAACCCAGCACGAGGGGCACCCCGTCGTCGTGAGCGGCCGCGATGCGCTGCAGCACCGGGCCCGTGGCATCCGCTCGCCGACGCCCGAAGGCGACGACCGTCCGCTTGCTGCCGCGGTAGATCGCCGAGGCGCCACCGGGGAGGGGGGCGAGGGCGCTCATGCTCCGAGCCCCGCTCCCCCGTCGACCGTGAGCGTCTGCATCGTCACGTGCCGGGCGTCGTCCGACACCAGGAATCCGACCACCCGGGCGATGTCCACCGGGTCGGCGATCCGCCCCAGCGGGATGCCGAGCCGGAACGCCTCGGCGTCTCCCGCCACCACACTGTCGCGACCGGCGCCGGTGATCGCCTGGAAGTCGCGCTGCATCGCGGTGTCGGTGGATCCGGGAGCGACGATGTTGCACCGGATGCCGAGAGCCGACGCCTCGAGTCCGAGGGTGCGCGCGAGGGCGTTCGCGGCTGCCTTCGACGCGCCGTACGCCGCCATGCCCGCGCGCGGGATGACCGCGGCGTTGGAGGTGACGGCGACGAAGGATCCCCCACCCGCCTCGACCAGGTGCGGCATCGCCGCGCGCGCGAGGGCGAGCACGCCCCCGGCGTTGACGCGGACGAGATCGAGCAGGTCGTCGATCGAGGTCTCCAGCGCGGATGCCACGTGGAACACGCCCGCCACGCTCACGGCTCCCACGAGCGGACCGAGCCGGTCGCGGGCCTCGGCGACGGCCTCCCCCAGGGCGGCCTCGTCGGTGACGTCGGCGACCAGCGGGATCACGCCTTCGACGATCTCGGGCCGTGCGCGATCGATCGCCGCGACCGAGAAACCCCGGGCAGCCAGATCGGCGACGACCGCGCGACCGATGCCGCCCGCCGCTCCCGTGACGACGACCGCGCTCACGAGACGCCGTTTCCGACGAGGGCGTCGGCGAGCGCATCCCGGTGACCGAGGGTCGCCGCGCGTCGTGCGTCGAGCGAGTCCGCGATCTCGCCGGCGCGCACCGCGACCGCCGACAGCAGCGACGACGTGAGACCGTGCGAGTGCTCGGTGCCGCCCTGCAGATACACGGCGGGCGCGAACGCGTCGTCGGTGCGCAGGCGATAGTCGCGTTCGACGATCACCCGGCCCTGCTCGTCGCGCGCGAATCGCGAGGCGAGCGCGGGCAGAAGGTCGTCGACCGAGACGGGCTCGTAGCCGGTGGCGAACACGACGGCGTCGACCTCGATCTCGCGGGTCGTGCCGCGCGACTCGTCGCGGATGGTCAGGGCGACCCCGTCGGGGCCGTCGACGACGCGTTCGACGCAGCTGACGTTCTCGATGTGCAGCCGACGACTGCCCTGCACCAGCTCGGAGTACTCCCGGCGGTACAGCGCTTCGATGAGGTCGAGATCGACGACGGAGTAGTTCGTGTTGGCGTGCACGCGGAGCAGTCGCTCGCGGATGTCGGCGGGGGCGCCGTGGAACTCATCGATCGTCGCCGGGTCGAAGATGCGGTTGGCGTAGGGGCTGTCGTCGGCGGGCGCGAACCCGAAGCGCCCGAAGATCGCGTGCACCGCGGCATCCGGATACCCGGCGTGCAGATACTCGACGATCTCGGCCGCGCTCTGGCCGGCTCCCACGACCGCGAACCGGCGATGGGCGGATGCCGGGAGCGCGGCGAGCGCGGACAGGAACGCGTCGGAGTGCCAGACGCGCGGAGAGGGCTCGACGCCGCGGGGCAGGCGCGGGCGCAGGCCCGCTCCGACGACCACGCTGTCGGCCTCGACGCTCTCGCGGACGCCGTCGCGCACGATGTCGACGGCGAGGAGGTCGACCCGGTCGCCTTCGCCCACGGGTCGCACCCCGATCACCTCGGTGCCGTAGTCGCATACGGGGGCGAGGCGCGCGGCGGCCCATTGCAGGTAGTCGTGGAATTCGAGGCGGGTGGGGAACGACGTCTTGAGGTTGATGTAGTCGATCAGGCGGCCCTGCTCGTGCAGGTAGTTGACGAAGCTGAAGGAGCTCCGCGGGTCGCGGAGGGTCACGAGGTCTTTGAGGTGGTTGACCTGCAGCGTCGCGCCGGGAAGCAGCATGTCGCGGTGCCATCCGAAGCACTCCTGGCGCTCGAAGAACCGCATCCGGCCGGTGCCTGCGCGTTCCTCGAGCGCGATGGCGAGGGCGAGGTTGGAGGGACCGAAGCCGATGCCGACGGCGTCGTAGCGCGCGGTCATCGGGGAACCGCCGCCACGGCGCCGGCGAGCGCCCGCGACGCCTGGTCGGCGGTGGTGACGACGCCGCAGCGGCGGGCGACGTACGACAGCGCCATCTCGTGGTCGTCCCGCGAGAAGTCGGCGACGGCGTCGGCGACGAGGAACGCCTGCCGGTCGCCCATGAACGCGCTCGCCGCGGTCATGAGGCACCCGATGTGCGCGTACACGCCGGTGATGATGATCTGGTCGCGGCCGAGGTCGGCGAGCAGGTCTTCGAGGCCCGAGCGGACGAACGCGTCGTACCGCCACTTGGTGAGGCGGTGGTCGTGCGCGCGCGGTTCGAGTTCGGCGACGATGCGCTCGCCGTCGCCGCTCGGCACGCCGGCGCCCCAGAGGTCGAGCTGCAGCCCGCGTTCGATCGGTGACTGCCCGCCGGGCTGGGCCGTATAGACGACGGGAACGCCCGCGGCGTCGGCGACCTCGCGCAGGCTCTGGATCGCCGCGACCGCGGGGGCGAAGGGCTCGGCGCCGCGCACGAACGCGCCGGCGAAGTGCTCCTGCATGTCGTGCACGAGCAGCACGCTGCGCTCCGGATCGATGCGCCAGTCCAGCGTCGACGCGGGGATCTCGGTCGGCGCGGTGTAGGGCCGGATGCGGGGAAGAGCCATGGGCACCCTCTCGTCTCGGGTCGGCTGCGGTCGGTGCAGCTGGGGGGAACGGCCCTCCGATCGGGGGCCGGGGCGGCTCGTCGATGCGAGCCAGCGCCCGAGTAAGTAAAGTTAGGCTAACCAAACTTTGTCAAGCATGCCCCGGCCGAGAGGACCCCGCGACGTGACGCTCTTCCGCGTGCCCGAACGACGGGATGTCGGGATGCCGCGCCTGCAGCGCCGACGCCGGGCGGCGATCCCGCTGCTCGGCGCGATGCTGCTCGTCGCCGTGGCACTGAGCCTGGCTCTGGGGGGTCGGGAGATCTCCTTCCCGTCCCTGATGGACGCCGTCTTCTCGCCGAGCACCTCCGACCAATCCGCCGTGGTGTGGGGACTCCGTGCGCCGCGCACCGCGGTCGGAATCCTCGCCGGGGCCGGTTTCGCCGTCGCGGGAGCCCTCATCCAGGCCGTCTCGCGCAACCCGCTCGCCGAGCCCGGCATCGTCGGGGTGAGCGCCGGCGCCGGTTTCGCCGTCACGGTCGCCGCCGCGGCGTGGGGCGTCGCCTCGCCCTCCGCCGTGGCGGGCGTGGCCTTCGCGGGAGCACTGGTCACCACGGCCGTCGTCCTGGCGATCGGGCGCACCGGCCGCCCGGGAGGCTCGGCCCGCATGCTGCTGGCCGGGGTCGCGATCGCGGCGATCCTCGGCGGCCTGTCGACGGGCATCGCCCTACGCGACACCTCGGCCTTCACCGCCGTGCGCAACTGGGCGCTCGGCTCGATCGTGGCGACCGGCTACGACCAGGCGCAGGTCATGGGCCTCGTCATCGCGGCCGGGGTGGTGCTGGCGTTCGTGTGCGCCCCGGGGCTCAACGCTCTCGCCCTCGGCGACGAACTCGCCACCTCGCTCGGCACCCGCGCGGCGTGGGTCCGCGGCGCCGGCGTCGTCGCGATCGCCCTGACCGCCGGTGGGGCGACGGCTCTGACAGGCGGGATCGTCTTCCTGGGCCTCATGGTGCCGCACGCGATGCGCTGGATCGTCGGTCCCGACCAGCGATGGATCCTGGCGACATCGCTGCTGGCCGGACCCGCGCTCGTGCTCGTCGCCGACGTCATCGGACGTCTCGTCGCCGCACCCGGGGATATCCCCGTGGGCGTGGTCGTCGCGGTCGTCGGGGCGCCG
>JAKOMY010000211.1 GCA_022702225.1 Microbacteriaceae bacterium
GCATCCAGGTCGGGCGGGTCGATGGTCGCATCGATGGTGGTCATGACGGCTCCTCGTGGGGTGTCAATGAACGCGAGTGTTGTCGCGTGCGAGCCGAGCGCGAAGGCCCGAGTGGATGGAGATGTAGGCGCGCAGATTCTGGCCCGTGATCGCGGCCAGGTTCGTGACCAACGTGTCGACGTGCTCGGCGACCTCGCGCGGCGAGGTGTTCTGGCGCGGCGTCACGGCCACGTGCAGCACGGACTGCTTGCCGACCTCGCCAGCGGTGATGCGCGACGAGAGGATCTCGTCACGCTCGCCCAGCGCGTTCTTCAGCGCTTCGGAGGCGAACCCATCGGTGACCGTGATGCGTCCCTCGTCGCTCGCGCTGCCGGTGGACTGCAACGGTGCGTGGCGGCGACCGCGCACGGCAGCCGAAGCGATCAGGACGAGCAGGATCACCAGCACCACGATCGCGGCGACGGCGCCCCAGCCCGCGGACTCACGGCCCAGCGACTCGAGCCAGCCCTGGAATCCGCCCATGACCGAGGTCCAGGTGTCGGCGCCGCCCGGGAGCAGCCCGACGGCGAGGGCGAGAGCGGCCAGGCCCAGCAGCACGACGGCGACCAGGAAGAGAAGGAAGCGGTTCAGACCGCGTCGCGTCGCGTTCATCGGGACTCCTCGGTGTCGGGTCGGTGCACGCGCAGGTGCGTGCGCACGGCGGGCGAGAGCTTGTACGAGGTGACTTCCTCGTCGACGATGCGCTGCAGTTGCGCCTCGTCGACCGGGATGCCGACCGGGGGACGAACCGTCACGTCGACGGAGCGGTGGGCGACGCCCACGACGATGTCCTCCCGGGCGATGCCCGACTCGTTGCTGAGGTGCTGGGCGAGAGCGGATGCCACGACGCCGTTGTCGACGACGACGGCACGTTCGCCCCACGACATCTCGTGGCGCGAGAGGCGGCCGGGCTTGAGCGCGAGGACGAGAACGATCAGGCCCACGACGGCGAGAACGACCCCGCCGACGATGAAGGCGACCGGCATGAGCGCGGTCGGTGCCGCGACGACGGCGTTCAGCGCTTCACCGGGGGCGACCAGCAGGGGCTGGGCACCGGAGAGGCTGAGGATGATCTCGACCGCGGCGTACGCGAGGGCGACGATCAACAGCGCGACCACGACGAGCATGGCGGTGGTGCGGGGCGAGTGGGTCTCGCGACGCACGACGGTGCGGAGCACGGTGTCAGTCATCACAGCACTCGCTTTCGCTGAGGGGTGGAGGCACCCGAGATGGTGAGGTCGACGCGCGAGATCTCGCGCCCGAACAGGTGGGCCAGACGCGAGCGCAGCTCGGTCTGGGCGACGCGCGCGGCCTCCAGCACCGGAGTCGCGGCGCGCACGGCCTCGGTGTCGTCGAGGCGGGGGACGGGGAACGGGGTCGTCACGCGCACCGCCGCGGTGTCGCGGGCCGAGACGATCTCGACGCGGACGCTCTTGGCATCCACTCCGACGATGTCGGCGGCGGCCCGCTCGGCCGTCTTCTGCAGTACGCGGTCGGAGATGGTCACCCGACCGGCGGGGAGGCCGGGGCCGGCAACCGCGGTACGGTTGCCGACCCCGGGGGAAGCGGTGACGGTGGTCACGATGTGCTCCGACCCTTGAAGGCGTTGACGATGTTGCCGAAGTCGAGTTCACCCGCCGTGATGCGAGCGACGACCACGCCGATCGCCATGAAGAGGGCGACGAGGATGAAGCCCCAGAAGCCGAAGATCAGAGCGCTGAGGGCCAGTACCAGGCCGGCGAGAGCGCCCTTGGTGGAGGCGCTCACTGGACGCGCTTTTCGTTGCTGTCGTCGTCGTTGTTATCGTCGCCCGGGATGTGGACGTCGTTCACGTCGACGTTGACTTCGACGACCTCGAGGCCGACGAGGCGGGTGATGGCACCGGCGACGCGGGTACGGACCTGGTCGGCGACCTCCTGGATCGGGGCGCCGTACTCGACGACGATCGTGATGTCGGCGGCGGCCTGCGTCTCGCCCACCTCGACCTTGACGCCCTGCGTCAGGTCGGTGGCGTTGATCGCGTCACGGATGGCGCCGAGCGCGCGGGCTCCGCCGCCACCCAGGGCGTACACACCGGCGACCTCACGGGTCGCGATGCCGGCGACCTTGGCGACGACGCCCTCGGCGATCGAGGTCTTGCCCTCGACGGGAGTGTCCTGGCCGCGGCCGTTGAGCGGACGGTTCACGCGCGACGCCGACTGGGGGACGTTCTGCGCAGCGGGGGTGGTGGGGGCGTTCTCAGCCATGTCCGTGCCTTTCGAATGTCTGGACCCGGGTGTCCGGGGTGGGCGCTTCGGCCTACATGACTAAGACGTACCGGGTCGGGGAATCGTCACGTCGGACTTGAAAAAGTTCCGCGGATCTGTATTCGCATGAATGCGGATAGCCGGAAACCGCAGGATCTCGAGGGTGTGCACGCTCTCATAGCTGGCTCATGCTGGCATCCCTTCGACCGGTTGATTCGTGGCGAAAGAGCCCCCGCGGTGTCGGAGGCCCGGCGTACGCTCGACCCATGTCCCCCTCCAGCTCTCCGGTTCGGTCCTGACATGGGCCGCCTGACCGCCTCGCGTCGCGTGACGCGCCTCACGCTCGACGGCGTGAACAGACAGAGACCGGATGCCGTGGCCGTCGAGGAACCGCTCGAGATCCGTGTCGCCGGCACGCCCCTGTCGGTGACGATGCGCACGCCCGGGCACGACGTCGAGCTCGCGGCCGGTTTCCTCGTCTCGGAGGGCGTGATCAGCCGGGGCGAGGACTTCGCCCGCGCGATCCACTGCGGCGGGCCGGGCACCGGGGGCGCCGACGGCAACACCTACAACGTCCTCGATCTCACCCTCGCACCGGGTGTGGCCCTGCCTTCCCCCGACATCGCGCGCTCCTTCTATACGACGAGCTCGTGCGGGGTGTGCGGCACCGCCTCGATCGAGGCGGTCGAGAAAGTGTCGACGTACGACGTGTCCACCGACCCCTTGTCCGTCTCGGCACACGAGGTCGCCGCGTTCCCCGATCGCCTGCGCGAGCAGCAGAAGACCTTCGACAAGACCGGCGGCCTGCACGGTGCGGCCTTGTTCGACGCGACCACCGGCGAGCTGCTGGTCGCCCGCGAAGACGTCGGTCGCCACAACGCCGTCGACAAAGTCGTGGGCTGGGCCGTACTCCACGATCGGCTCCCGTTGCGCGAAACGGTGCTGCAGGTCTCGGGCCGCGTCAGCTTCGAGCTCGTGCAGAAAGCCGTCATGGCCGGCATCCCGATGCTCTCCGCCGTCTCGGCGCCGTCGTCTCTCGCGATCGAACTCGCCGAGCGCGCCGGGCTGACCCTCGCCGCCTTCGTGCGCGGCAACAGTATGAACCTCTACACGCGCGCCGACCGCGTCCGTGTACCCGAGCCCGCGGCGTCCACAACCCCCTCCACCCAGAAGGTGGCGAGCGTACGCTGACGAGCAGCGCTCGGTGTGTAGATGCCACCGGCTCGGCGCCGAGATCCACGGAGGGTGAACATGGGTGAATCGTTCGGACTGATGACCGAGGAACCGCGCCAGGGCGGCCTCGGCCCGCGGATCGACGGCGAGTGGTCGAGCACCGGTCCCTACGAGCACCCCGCGGCCGGCTGGGGCGCGGCGCTGACCGTCGGCAAGGTGCTGCTCGAACAGCGCCAGCCGGTCGCCGGCACCAAGGCCATGTTCACCATGAACCACCCCAAGAGCGGCTTCGACTGCCCCGGGTGCGCGTGGCCCGACGACAAGGGCGTCACTCTCGACATCTGCGAGAACGGCATCAAACACGTGACGTGGGAGATGACCCACAAGCGCGTCGGCAAGGAGTTCTTCGCCGAGCACTCGGTGAGCGAGCTGTCGCAGTGGAGCGACTTCGAGCTCGAAGACGCCGGTCGCCTCGTCGGCCCCATGGTCTACGACGCCGAGACCGACCACTATGTGCCCATCTCGTGGAACGACGCGTTCCGCATGATCGCCCATGAGATCACCGCACTGGACTCCCCCGACCAGGCCGCTTTCTACACCTCCGGCCGCCTGAGCAACGAGGCGTCCTTCCTCTACCAGCTGTTCGCGCGCGAACTGGGCACGAACAACCTCCCCGACTGCTCGAACATGTGCCACGAGGGGTCGGGCCGCGGGCTCACGGCATCCCTCGCCACGGGCAAGGGCACCGCCGACCTCGAGGACTGGGAGAACGCCGACGCACTGTTCATCCTCGGTGTGAACGCCGCCTCGAACGCCCCGCGCATGCTCACGAGCCTCGCCGAGGCGATCGACCGCGGCGCGCAGGTCGTGCACGTCAATCCGCTGCGCGAGGTCGCCGGCACCCGCACGATCGTTCCGCACGAGATCGTCGACATGGCGACGTTCCACAGCACACCGACCAGCACGATGAACCTTCAGGTGCGCCCGGGCGGCGACCTCGCGCTGATCCGCGGCATGGCCAAGGTCGTGTTCGAGGCGTCCGAGACCGACCCCACCGCCCTCGACCAGGCGTTCCTCGATCAGTACACGACCGGGCTCGACGCCTACCGCGCACTCGTCGAGGCCACGAGCTGGAACGAGCTGATCGAGCAGGCCGGTCTCACCGAGGCCGAGATCCGCGCAGCCGCCGACGTCTACCTCGCCTCGAAGGCCTGTGTCATCAGCTGGTGCCTGGGCGTGAGCCAACACCAGCACGGCGTCGACACCGTGCGCGAGATCGTCAACCTCCTCCTGCTGCGCGGCAACGTCGGCCGCAAGGGCACCGGTCCCTCCCCCGTGCGCGGCCACAGCAATGTGCAGGGCAACCGCACGTGCGGCATCAACCACAAGCCCACCGAGGACTGGCTCGCCAAGCTCGACGAGGTGTGCGGCATCACCTCACCCCGCGAGCCCGGCCTCGACACGGTGCACACGGTGGCGGCCCTGCACCGCGGCGACCTCAAGGTCTTCCTCGGCATGGGCGGCAACTTCGTCCGCGCCGCTCCCGACACCACGCTCACCGCCGAGGGCATGAGTCGGTGCGAGTTGACCGCGCACGTGAGCACCAAGCTCAACCGCAGCCACCTCACGCACGGCAAGAAGGCGCTGATCCTCCCGTGCCTCGGCCGCACCGAGCGCGACGAGCAAGAGACGGGGCCCCAGTCGATCTCGACCGAAGACGCCATGAGCTCCGTCATGCTCTCGCTCGGGTCCCGCAAGCCCGCGTCGCCGCACCTGCTGAGTGAGCCCGAGATCATCGCGCGCATCGCGCGAGCGACCATGCCCGATTCGGCGACGCCGTGGGAGTGGTACGTCGGCGACTACGACCGCATCCGCGACACGATGGCCAAAGTCCTGCCCGGGTTCGAGGGGTTCAACGAGCTCGTGCGCCAGCACTACGGCTTCCGAATCCCCCAGCCGGCTCGCGAGCGCGACTTCCAGACGCCGTCCGGCAAGGCGGAGTTCTCGGATGCCGAGCTGCCCAATGTCATCCCCGAAGAGGCCGATGTGCTGGTGCTGCAGACCATGCGCTCGCACGACCAGTGGAACACCACCATCTACTCGGCCGACGATCGCTACCGGGGCGTCCGCAACATCCGTGAACTGGTGTTCATGAACCGACGCGACATGAAGGAGCGCGGCATCGCCGAGGGCGACCTCGTCGACATCGTCGCCACCTCGCGCGACGGCTCGGTCCGCAGTGTCACGGCGTTCCGCGCGCTGGAGTACGACACCCCGCGCGGCAGCGCCGCCGGGTACTTCCCCGAGTTGAACGTGCTGCTCGGCCCGGACGACTACAGCCGTCAGAGCGACCAGCCGCTGATGAAAGACATCCGGGTGCGGATCGCGAAGACCGGGAGCTGACGCAGGGTTCGCGCGACAGAAACGGACCGTCGCCCGAGAGTCATCCGATTTTCGGCAGTGGTATCCGACGCAGACGCGTCGATCCGCCACCGGGACCACCGGGTCGCGGGCCCGCAGCGACGACTCAGAGGTCGAGTTGCCAGAGGGCTTGCGTCGTCGTGACGCGCAGTGCGTCGGCAGGGTCGGTGAGGGCGTGCTCGGCGCCGACGACCTCGCTCATCGAGAAGACCCGCGAGCCGGCGGCATCCGCGGCGACGACCCCCGCGATGACGATGGCCGGCACCCGGTGGCGCGCGGCGACCGAGAGCACGTGCCCCGGCCCCTTGCCTGCGATGCTCGTCGCGTCGAACGTGCCCTCCCCGGTGAG
>JAKOMY010000218.1 GCA_022702225.1 Microbacteriaceae bacterium
CCCGGGATGTCGAAACTCGAGCTGAGCCCCTTGTACCCGACGAGGAAGCCGCCCACGACGACGCCGAGGATCACGGCCCAGGCGACGATCACCGTCCACGCGCGGCGCGCCGCGAACGTTCCGAGGCGGTGCAGCAGTTCAGCCATGGGGATGTTCCTCTCGTGCGGTGCACGCGAGGGAGCACCGTCGGCTCCGACAAGTCCGGGCAAAGATAACACGCACCGTCTCGTCTCGTTTTGCGGCGCGATCGTTCAGAATGTGTGTCATGACCCTTCCGCGCAGTGGACCCGTCCGCAGCGAGGCGGCACGCCTGGCGATCCTCGACGCGGCCGTCGCACTGTTCGTCGAGCGCGGCTACGACCACCTCACGATCGAGGGCATCGCTCGACGTGCGGGCGTGGGCAAACAGACCATCTACCGGTGGTGGGCGAGCAAGGGCGACGTCATCGCCGAGGCCATCCTCGAGGGGCGCATCCTCGGCGGTCAGCGAGAGCTGCCCGACACGGGCGACCCCCGAACCGATCTCGCCGCCTGGCTGACGGACCTCTTCACCCTGCGAGCGAGTCCCGACGGAGAAGGCTTGCTGCGATCTCTCGTGGCCGCCGCGGCGGGCAGCGCCGAGACCGGTCGACGGCTCCGGGCCGAGATCCTCGCCGCCCCGCTCACCGAGAGCCTCTCGCGGGCCATGGGCGGCGTCACCGGCCCCCGACTGCACGCTGCCGCCGACGCCCTGCTCGGAGCGGTGATCCTGCGGGCCCTCAGCCGCGAGGAGTTCGACGCAGAAGACATGCTCACCCTCGTCGACGCGATCGTGGGCAGCCCTCCCCCGCACTGAGAGATCGGCCGGGTCGCGGCATCCGGATACCACAACGGCGAAGCCGACGTCCAGACCGGGCGCGCACAGTCGCATGACGTACAATCGTGCTCAGCAAGGGGAGTACTCCCACCGCGACGTTCTCGTCAATACGGATCACGCCATCGTGAGCCCGGGACGTCGGCCCGTTTCCCGGGTGGAGGAGACCTTGGTGTCTTGTCGCACACCTACTCACCCTTGGAGGTCGCCATGGGCGTCACCCCTTTGATCTGGATCATCACGATCGCGATCACCATCGCGTTCTTCGTGTTCGAATTCTTCGCTCACGTCCGCAAGCCCCACGAGCCCTCGATCGCCGAGTCGGCCCGCTGGTCGGCTTTCTACATCGGCCTGGCCCTGCTGTTCGGCGTCGGGATCGGCGTGTTCTCCGGATGGACCTACGGCGGGGAGTACTTCGCCGGGTACCTGACCGAGAAGGCCCTCTCGATCGACAACCTCTTCGTGTTCCTGATCATCATGACGGGGTTCGCGGTGCCGAAGATCTACCAGCAGAAGGTGCTGATGATCGGCATCGTCATCGCGCTGATCATGCGCGGCGCGTTCATCGCGGTGGGCGCGGCGCTGATCGAGAACTTCTCCTGGATCTTCTACATCTTCGGTGCCCTACTGCTCTTCCTCGCCTACCGCCAGGCCTTCTCGCACGGCGAGAGCGACCCCGCCAACGGCAAGTTCATGCGCTTCGTCCGTCGCATCCTCCCCGTGAGCGAGGAGTACAACGACGACAAGCTGACCGTCCGCAAGAACGGAAAGCGCTTCGTCACCCCGATGCTGCTGGTCATCATCGCGATCGGCTTCATCGACCTCGTCTTCGCCGTCGACTCGATTCCGGCCATCTACGGCCTGACGAACGAGGCATACATCGTCTTCACCGCCAACGCCTTCGCACTCATGGGACTGCGCCAGCTGTACTTCCTCATCGGCGGCCTGCTGGAGCGTCTCGTCTACCTTGCACAGGGCCTCGCCGTCATCCTGGCGTTCATCGGCGTGAAACTCGTCTTCCACGCTCTCCACGTCAACGAGCTGCCCTTCGTCAACGGCGGGGAACCGCTGCTGTGGGTTCCGGAGATCCCCATCTGGTTCTCGTTGCTGTTCATCGCGGGAACGGTGGCCGTGGCGACGTTCCTCAGCCTCCGCAAGACCCGCAACGACGACAAGAAGAAGGATCGCGAGACCTTCGACGGCGAGAAGGTCATCCACGCCCCCGAGGACTGACGTCCGAACGAAGGGCCCGCGGCGACGGCCGCGGGCCCTTCGTCGTTCCTGCCGCATCCCCGCGGTGAGCGCAACCCCGGCGATCGGCGGGCACCGCCGCTCTACCGTGGCCGACATGACGCGATTCGGCTACACCCTCATGACCGAGCAGAGCGGCCCCAAAGCCCTCGTCGACTACGCCGTCGGCGCGGAACGCGCCGGCTACGACTTCCTCGTCTCGAGCGACCACTACTCCCCGTGGCTGACCAGCCAGGGCCACGCACCTTACGCCTGGACCGTGCTCGGAGCGGTCGCGCAGGCCACCACCGATGTCGAGTTGATGACCTACGTCACCTGCCCGACGGTCCGGTATCACCCCGCCGTCGTCGCTCAGAAGGCCGCCACCCTGCAGCTGCTGTCCGACGGCCGCTTCACGCTGGGGCTCGGCTCGGGCGAGAACCTGAACGAGCACGTGGTGGGCGAGGGATGGCCGGCCGTCCACGCGCGGCAGGACATGCTCGTCGAGGCGATCGAGATCATCCGTGCTCTGCACACCGGGGATCTGGTCACCTACGACGGCGAGTACTTCCGCGTCGACTCGGCTCGCGTGTGGGACGCCCCCGAGGGCGGCGTCCCGATCGGTGTCGCCGTCTCCGGCGAGCACTCGATCGCGCGCTTCGCCCCTCTCGGCGACCACCTCATCACCACCGAGCCCGACGGCGAGCTGATCCAGGGCTGGGACGAGCACCACGAGGGCGCGTCTCGCAAGATCGGTCAGATCCCCATCAGCTGGGACCCTGACAAGGAGACCGCGATCGCTCGCGCCCACGACCAGTTCCGATGGTTCGCGGGCGGGTGGGCCGTGAATGCCGATCTGCCCACGCCGGCCGGCTTCGCGGGCGCGTCGCAGTTCGTCCGGCCGGAAGATGTGGCCGAGTCCATCGCGTGCGGTCCCGACCTCGACGAGCTCGCCGAGAGCGTGCGTCCCTTCATCGACGCGGGCTTCACCGACATCGCCATCGTTCAGGTGGGTGACGCGCAGCAACAGCGTTTCGTCGACGAGATCGCCGCGCCCCTGCTCGAGAAGCTTCGAGCTCTCTGATGGTTCGGGGTGCGCTCCACGCGCACCCCGAACTCACCGACGGCCGACGTATCCCGCCTCGGCGACCCATCGTTCGAGCTTCCACACGGGAAGACGGAAGATCCGCGCGACGGTGACGACCGAGTGGCCGGCCTCGGCGACGGCGGCCACCGCGAACTCGCGGAGCGAATCGAAATCACGCCCCGCGAGGATGCCCTCACGTAGATCCGAAAATGTGCGAGGTTCCCGCGGTGCGGCGGCAGCGCTCGGCGCGACGAGCACGTAGCGCGGACTCCCCTTCCCGCCCTGGTGGGACCCGGAATCGTGAACCCCCGAAGCTGCGGCTGACGGGGCCGGAGGCTGATCGGTATCCGATGCGTGCACGACGGTGGCGTCCGCTTCCGCGACCCACGGCGCCGGCGGAAGCGGGCCTCCCCCGATCTTCTGGGTCGACGGGATCGGTGCCGACTCGGGCGCGCTCGGCTGCGCGAGACCGACCAGCTCCGGCATATCGGCACCGGCCCTCGCTGTGGTCCATGAAGCGGCGGGGAGTTCGTCGCCCCACACCACCTCGCTCGGAACCACGTAGGGGCTCGGCGCGGGGACTTCGGAAGAGGCGGACATCCATGGCGCGGGCGGAAGCTCCCCGCCCCACGTCACCTCGTGCGACACGTCAGGACGGCTCGACTCATCGCGATCGAAGCCGCCTCGCGCGGTCTCGCCGAAAAGCTCCGAGAGTTCGATCTCGAAGGTCTCCGCGAGGGCCACGAGGGTCGCGAGCGATGCCGTCGAGCGCCCGGACTCGATCGCGCGTACGCGGGATTCCGAGATCCCCGCCTCGAACGACAGGGCGACGACGCTGAGATCGCGCTCGCGCCGCAGTTCGCGCACGCGATCGGCGAGCGCGTTCAGCACAGCATCGAGGCGGACGTCGGTGGTCACGTGGGTCATCGCTCCCCCGCGGGACGATCTGACGAGGTGTACGGCCCCCGTTCGGCGATCTGCGCGCCCCGAATGCTCGTTCCCTCGACGAGATACTGACGGCGGACCGGGGGACGTGCGTCCCCCGCGCCGAGCGCTTCTGCCGACACCGTTCTCCCCCTCGGACGTAGATACGTCGACTCGTGTCCGGGGGAGACACTGAACACTATCGCGTCCGGCGCTCGCCCGACGGCCCGACCTGCCGAATAAGGTGGGCGCATGCGCCGCCCCTCGCTCCTCGCCGGGGTCATCACCGGGGTCGTGGCCCTCTCCTCCTGCTCGGCTGAGGTCCCCTCCGTCCCGCCCTCCGCCGCTCTCCCACCCCGAGCCGCGATCGACTACCAGCTGGGCGGCCCCTACGACCCGCCGGATTCCGTACAGATCGTGGTTCGCGACCGCACCGCGCAGCCGGCCGAGGGGGCGTACTCCATCTGTTACGTCAACGCCTTCCAAACACAGCCTGGCGAGCAGAGCGACTGGCCCGCGAGCACCACGCTGTCTCGCAGCGGTGCACCGGTCATCGACCCCGCCTGGCCCGACGAGGTCATCCTCGACACCTCCACCGCCGACAAGCGCGCCCTCATCGCCCAGACCGTCGCTCCGTGGATCCGAGGGTGCGCGGCATCCGGATTCCGCGCGGTCGAATTCGACAACCTCGACACCTTCACGCGCACCGACGGCGCGATGAGCTTCGACGACAACGCGGCTCTCGCTCGAGTGCTCGTCGACCTCGCGCACTCCTCGGGTCTGGCCGCGGGTCAGAAGAACGCCGCGGAGTTCGCGGCCGCGCTGAAAGACGCGGCGGGCTTCGACTTCGCCGTCGCCGAGGAATGCGCCGCTTTCGCGGAGTGCGACGCCTACACCGGGGTGTACGGCGACCAGGTCGTCGATATCGAGTACGCCGATCGACTCCCGCGAACCTTCGCCGACGTGTGCGCGGATGCCGCGACCCCGGCTTCGACGGTCCTGCGCGATCGGAAGCTCTCGACGCCGACGGATCCCGACTACGTCTTCGCCACGTGCGCGGATCGGTCGGGCTGACCGGCGGCTCTCACACGCCGGTCAGCCGCTCTCACACGCCGTCGCGCAGGTCGCGGAAGAACGTGTCGACGTGAGTGCGCAGCGCCTCCACCCGGCGGTCGCGAGCCGCAGCCGCATCGTGACCGAGGTAGGCCGGTGGATCCAGACGCCGCGCGTTGCGGGAGCATTCGAACCGCGCGCACACCAGGGTGCCGACGGTGTTCCCCGCGCGTCCGGCCTTGCCCGCCCGACGCGCGGAGAAGAACACGACGTCGTTCGGCAGCGTGACATCGGAACACCATGAGCACTGCGGGCGCGTGCGTGTGGGCTGCTCGGTCTGCCGAAGTTGCAGGCCGACGGGGCTTCCGTCGATCTCGGCGATCACGAAGCCGAGCAGCGGGGTCTTGGCGTCGCGCCAACCGAAGTAGTCGAGACGGTCCCACGCGATGGCGTCGAGGTCGGCGGGAACGACGATCGAGCTGCGTTCGCGGAGCGAGACGTTCACGAAGCTGGATCGAATGGCGGAAGAAGAGAGAGCGTGCATGGGACGTCCAGTCGATGGGCCGCGGCGCGCGCGGCGGCGCGGCGACGAACGCGCGATCGGATCGCGCGGCGATGCGCCCGTCACGAAGAGGACGAGCGAGGAGGGCGCTCACCCGGCAGAGCGGGGCACCCGCGCCGGTCACCCGGCGAGGAAGACGGCCTGGACAGTGCCTGTGCCGTCGGCGCTCCACGCGCCGACGACCCCCTCACGCCCGGAGGGCATCGACGAGGTGATGGGGGACATGGCCCCAGGATACGCCGATCAGGCGCGAAACGCTGCCGAACCGAGCACACGCTCGACGGCCATCTCGAGGACGACGCGGTCGGGGTTGGGGCGCGGCTGGCGGTAGCGCGCCGCGTACAGCTCGACCGCGTGCGCCACGGCATCCGGATCATCGCTCACCCGAGCAGCGCCCTCGAAGCTGATCCATTGCGCGCCGTCGACAGAGCAGATCGAGGCGCGGCCGCTGCGCTCGGCATTGACGAACTTCTGCGTCCCGCGCGATCCGATCACCCGGACGACACCGTCCTCGTAGGTGAACCCGACGGGCACCGCGTGCACGCGACCCGAGCGCCCCACGGTCGACAGGGTGGCCAGGTGGTACTCGCGGAGGAAGGAGAGGGCGTCGTCGGTCAGCACTGTTCCAGGGTGCCACGTCCGACGAGGTCGGTGACCGTCTTGTCGGCGGCATCCCATCGTCGAATCCCGACGGCCCGGCCCGAGATGTCTCTCCCGCCGTTGTCCGCGAGGACACCCAGCGCCTCGCCCATGCGCTCCAGCGGAACCCGCCGAGCCAGGGTGACATGCGCGGTCCACGCGCCCGGCACCGTGTGGTCGACGTCGGCACCGGGTCCGGCGAGCTCGTGGATGCGGGTGTGCAGAGCCAGTAGCGCCGGCGAGGGTACGACCGTGCGAGCGATGACACGATGCCGTCCCGCACCGAAGAGCACCGGGGCACCGAGTACGAGCGAGAGGGGGAAGATCTCTTGCAAGACGGCAGCGTCGAACGGTGCCAGTGCGGATCGGACGAGCAACGTCACGTGGGGCCGGTTGCTCTCTCCCCGATGCCGCGCCTGGCTCGGCAGGTCCGCGGCGAGCAGGGCATCCCACTCCGCGCGGACGGCGGCGTCGGTCTCGTCATCGAAGACGAGTTCGAGGCTGACGACGTCCGTCATCGAGGAGTCACCGGGTCGACCACCACGCGGCCGCCACGAGCAGCGGCTGGAAGAACAGTCGCCCGAAGCGCTTCTTGTCGGTGTCGAGCCCGAACGCCGAGCGTCCCTTCCGCCATTGATCGATGTTGCCGGGGAAGATGGCCACGAAGAAGGCCGCGAGCGCAGCACCGATGCGGCGCCGCTCTTTGGGAAGGACCAGCAGCGACAGTCCGAATGCGGCCTCCACGACCCCGGATGCCACGACCACGGCGTCGCGATCGAGAGGACCTTTCTCCACGAGAGCGTCGGGCACCTGCGCCTGGAAGTCCCGACGCGCGAAGGTCAGGTGTGAGACACCGGCGAACACCATCGCCAGGGCGAGAGCCCAGCGCACAACAGATTTCATGGACTCACCGTAGGGTGCCCGTCTGTCGCACAGGTCGGGCTTGACGGCACCCGCCACGGAAGTCCCGTCCGGCCATCGCCGACCGCTACGACACACGTCCCGATTGCGCAACCCCAGGCCTCCCACGTCGCGCGGCGATTGACTGTCACCAGACGAAGGAGGTGCACCGTGACCATGACCGACCCCGCCACCCGCGAGAGCCGGGAGCAGGACCTGGATGCCCTCCTCGTGCGCGCGGCGATGGGCGACTGCGACGCTTTCGTGGAGTTCTACGACGCGACGGCACCGCGGATCTATGCGGTGCTGTTGTCGCTGACGGGTGTCGCGGGGATCGCTGACACTCTGCTCGAGGGGATCTACGTCGAAGCGTGGGAACGCATGCGAGGGCGAACCGCTCCCCCGTGCCCGGGTGTCGAGTGGGTGTCGTCGATCGCCCACCGGCACGCGCGAGCGCACCGCTGAGATCTCGACGATTCAGCGCGCGTCGGAGATGACGGCCTCGGTGATGTCGTCGAGCTCGAGAGTCAGGCCTCCGGAAGAGTTCGCGGAATTCGCGAGCGAGTGAAGGAGCGCCGGGTCGAGAACCTCGGCTTCCGCGGAGGCGAAGACGAATCGCAGCGGAATGGACGGCTGTATCCACAGGGTGCTCCGGCCGGTCGGTTCACCGGAGGGATGCCGCCATGACATCGTGAAGCTCTCCCCGCGCCGCAGCTTGGTCGCGACGACGACTTTGATGTGCGCGAGGATGCGGTCGGGCATGCGGATCGGACTCGCGGAAGACCCGTAGAACAGTGAGCCCATCGGCCTCTCCTTCCCGGGTGCGTCCTGCCGGAAATGATACGAGATCACGACTGTCGTGCATATGAACTGAGAAAGAAGTCTCGACGCGACCCCAGATTGTTGGACTCGAGCCGGAATAAGCCGGTCGGCTGGAATCTCGGCAACCTAACTAGAATGCTCAGACGGGGCCCAACCCCGAGGAGACCTATGACGCTCGAGACCGAACACGATCACGCGAAGACGGCAGCGCGCGCGGTAGAACGGCTCCGCTTGGCGGAAGCGCGGCTTGCTCGTCGCCGGCAGTCCGATTGCGGCCCCAGCGAGAATGCCCGCGCGGCGATGAGGCTCATCCTGGAACGCGCGGATGCCGGGGGGAGCCTGACGCCAACCGAGATCGCACAGTCCTTGGGCATCTCCACAGCGTCGGTGACAGGAATGCTCGACCGCCTGCGCGCGGGCGGCCTCGTCGACTTCGTCGCCAACCCGTCGGACCGCCGGAGCAAGTTCGTCGTCCCGTTCGATCGCGACACAGACCCGGATGCGATCGACCCTGTGACAGCCCGCGTCCGCGAGTTCGCCCTGGGACTGCCCAGCGACACCGCCGACCAGATCGCCGCATTCCTCGACCGTGTCCGAGAGGTCGTCGACGCCGAATGCGCCTGAGTCGGCTCAGCCCGACGACGTCAGGACGGACTCGGGGTCGGGCTCGGCCGTGACGCTGAGTCCTTGCGGGGAGCTGGCTTCGTCCATGAGGTCCTCGATCCACCGACGATTCAGCTGCGGCGCACGACTGCCGTAGAAGTGAAAGACGAGCGGGATGGACGGAGAGATCCAGAGCGTACGCGTGCCGCTGCCGTCGCCCATCGGGAAGTGGAACATGAACGACTCGCCTCTACGCAGCTTGTTCATGAAGACCATGCGAAGGTGGGAGAGCGTCCGATCTTCGATATCGAACGAATGACCCGCGGTGTTGTAAACCAGTTTTCCCACGAAGTGAGTCTATATCGCTTCACCCGATTAACTACCTCGACCCCGGCGGGTGCCACCTCGACTAGAGTTCCGAACGTGGCGAGATCATCTCGGCCGAAGCGGCCCCGACGACGGCTCCCCCGCGCGCTTCTCGTCGCTGGCGCAGTCGTCGCGATCGTGGCGGTCATCGCGGGAATCGGCGTCGTCGGAAGCCTGGTGACCACTCTCTTCCAGACTCTGTCGGCGAAACCACCGGCCGTCGACACCCGGATCGTCGCACCGAACGAGTCCAAGGCCGCCCAGGCTGCTCGCTCGGGCGGCGGGGACGCCGACGAGGTCGCCGCCGCGCAGTGGCTCTCCTTGCAGCCCACCACCTACTGGCTCACCCCCGAGATCGACCCCGTCGACGAGGTGTGGGACCGCATCGCACACCTCGCAGCGGAGGCTCGCGATCAGAAGGCGTCGCTCTCGATAGCGGTCTACGGGCTGCCCGACCGTGACTGCGGAAACCACTCGGCCGGAGGGCTCGACCCCTCGTCATACGCGCAATGGACGAAACGCATCGGCGATGCCCTGCGCAACGCGTCGGATCTCCAGAAGATCGTGGTGCTAGAGCCCGACAGCATCGCTTTGTCCTCCTCGTGCGGGTCTGTGAGCGATCGCGCCGGGTACTTGCAGCAAGCTGTCGAGAACATCCGCGGCACCAACACGTGGGTCTACATCGACGGCGGCCACTCCGCCTGGCACCCTGCCGCTGAAATGGCGGGGCTCATCCGGGCGATGGGGATTCTGCCCGAAGTGCGCGGCGTCGCCCTGAACGTCTCGAACTACCAGGACACCGCCGCCGAGTTCGCCTACGCGCACGCCCTGTCCGATCTTCTCGGAGGCACTCACGCCGTGATCGACACCTCGCGCAACGGCGCAGGACCGGCGGGCTCGGAATGGTGCAATCCCTCCGACCGCCTGGTCGGCAGCCCGGGCGGCTCGTACGGCGACGACGTCGTCGACACCAACCTATGGATCAAGCCTGCGGGCGAGAGCGACGGCGAGTGCAACGGCGGTCCCGCCGCGGGCGTGTGGTGGCCTGCCGCGGCAGCGGAACTGACACGCGAACAGCGCTGAGCTCCGAGTCGACCGCGTCGCAGCCGCGATGTGTGCCAAAATTGCGCTCGTCGCGCTGCGACGCCGCGACTCGGGGAAGAACGCGGGCACGGTCCCGTGCGAAGCCGGAAGAGTGGGTGACATGAGCGACAGCACCGAGATGCTGAAAACAGCCGTGATCGTGGAAGACGATCCCGATATCCGCCACCTGCTTGTCGAGGTGCTCGAGTCTGCGGGGTTCTCGACCGTCTCCGTCGGGAACGGCATCGACGGGGTTCGCGCTGTCATCGCGTATCAGCCGCTGATCACCACGCTGGACGTCAACATGCCGGGCATCGACGGCTTCGAAGCCGCGCGTCGGATTCGTCAGAAGAGCGACACCTACATCATCATGCTCACCGGTCTCGAAGAAGAGGCCGACGTCGTGCTCGGCCTCGGCGCCGGCGCCGACGAGTACGTCGTGAAACCGTTCCGCCCCCGCGAGCTTCGCGCGCGCATCGAAGCGCTGCTCCGCCGCCCCCGCGCCGGGGAGTCCGCTGCTTCCTCGGCCCCCCGCCAAGACAGCGTGGGCCCGTCCTTCCCCGCCGGGCGCCCCGAGGCACCCGTCGCACCGCAGGCGGCGAGCGCTCCTTCCACGGCGGCCGTCATCGTGCCGTCCTCCCAGGGCCCGGAGCCGCGCGAGGCGGCGCCGGGTGGCGAGATCGTCCCCCGCTCGGCGGCCGGAGAACTCACGCCCACCGGTGGCGCCTGGGTGGCTCACCGAGATCTGCTGCTCGATCCCGACAGCCGCCTCGT
>JAKOMY010000220.1 GCA_022702225.1 Microbacteriaceae bacterium
TGGACTGGAAGCTCATCGCCGACCACAACGGTGGCGTCTTCGTCGGCTTCCCCGACCCGCAGAACGACCCCTGGATCGCGGTGAACCAGGGCTACGAGATCCAGATCGACGCCTCCGACGCCGCCGACCGCACCACCGGTGCGATCTACACCTTCCAGGGTGCGGATGCCGCGGCGGTCGAGGCTTCGCTCAAGCCGGTCGGGTCGTGGAACGCGTACGAGATCGTCGTGAAGGGGCAGAGCATCAAGATCTTCCTCAACGGCACGCTGGTGAACGATTTCACCAGCACCGATCCCGCGCGCGACCTGTCGCAGGGCTTCATCGGCCTGCAGAACCACGGCGGCGGCGAAGCGGTGTCGTACCGCAACGTCCGTGTCATGGAGATCGACGAGCCGGCACCTCTCGCGGTGACGGCCTCGGCCGAGGTCCGTTGCATGGCGAAGAAGGCGACGCTGACGGTGCGCGCGACCAACACCGACACGGTGCCGGTCGACGTGACCCTCGAGACGGCGTGGGGCGAACGGGTCATCCCCGCCGTCCAGCCCGGGAAGACGGTGTTCCACACCTTCACCACCCGTGCCGTGTCGGTCCCCGCCGGTGAAGCGACGGTGTCCGCGACCGGCGACGGTCGCACCGGCGAGGCCACGGCCTCGTACGCGGCCAAGAGCTGCGGCTGATCCCCCCCCGGCGCCCTCGGTGGCGGACTCGCGTCCGTCGCCGAGGGCGCTCCCCCTGTCCCAGAGGTCCCCATGCTCTCCTCCCTCGGCCGCCGCGTCAGCCGGCATCGCCTGATCGTCCTTCTCGCGTGGGCCCTGCTCGTGGTCGTCGGCGGCGCCCTCGCGGGTGACGTTTTCGACCGCACCGTCTCGGTCGCCGACGCCCCCGCCGGCAGCGAGTCGCTGCGCGCGAGCGAGCGCCTCGATGTCCTCGATCCCGAGGGCGAGATCGTCACCGCCGTCGTCCGCGGTGCGGACTTCTTCTCCCCGACGCTGCGCGACAGCGCGACCGCGGTGATGTCGTCGATCCGCGCCGTGCCCGGGGTGGCCGAGGTCACCGATGCCTACACGGCCGGCGGGGCGATCGGCGACGACGGGCGTTCGTCGCTGGTCGTCGTCGAACTCGCGCGGGGCCTCACCGGCGACGAGGCCGTCGCCACGGCATCCGCTGTCTCCGACCTGCTGAAGGGGATCGCCGCCCCCGAGGTGCTCGTCGGCGGCCCCCTCCTGGCCGAAGAGGCCTTCGTCGACCGCGCCACCGCCGACGCGGCCCTCGGCGAGAGCGTCGCCATCCTCGTCCTCGTCGTGTTGCTCACCGTCGCGCTCGGGTCGTTGCGCATCGCGCTCGTCCCCGTGGTCGCCGCCCTCGCGGCGATCGCACCGACCCTCGCGATCCTGGGCCTTCTCGCCCGCGTCGTCGACGTCAACGAGTTCGCGGTCAACGTCGTCACGATCCTCGGCCTCGGTCTCGCGGTCGACTACAGCCTGCTGGTGGTGCTGCGCCTGCGCGAGGAGCGTACGGCCGACCCCGCCGTCCCCCTCGACGACCTGATCGCCCGTACCGTCTCGGGCGCCGGTCGGGCGGTGCTCGTGTCGGGTCTCGCCGTGACGGTGGCCCTTCTGGGCATCCTGGTGCTCGGCGACCCGTTGCTGTCGGGCATGGCGCTGGGTGGGGCCGTGGTCGTGGTCGTGGCGACCCTCGCGGGTCTCACCCTCGTCCCCGCGGCGCTCTCGCTCCTGCACCGCGCCCTCCCTTCCGCCGGAGCGCGCACCTGGGCACGCCCCTGGGCCGGTCGCGCCGCGCGCGAGGGGGTGCTCGCCCGTTCCACGCGCCTCGCGCAACGGCGCCCGGGCCTCGTCGCCGTCGCCGCCGCGGCTCTGCTGATGCTGCTCGCCGCCCCCGTGGCATCCCTCGCCCTCGACGACTCCGGCATCCGGTCCCTTCCCGCGGACGCCGAGGAGCGACGGGCGTACGAGGCGACGACGACCGGCTTCACCGGGATCGGGATCGAGCCCGTCACGGTCGTGCTCGACGGATCGATCCAGGATGCCGCCGTCACCGGCGTCCTCGATCGGATCGCCGCCCTGCCCGAGGTCGCCGACGCCGACGTGGTGCAGCAGCTGCCGCCCGAGGTCACCGCGGTCGCCTTCACCCCGACGGGCGACAGCGCGACGGGGCCGGCGGCGCAGAGCCTGGTCGAAGCGGTGCGCGAGCTCGACTCCCCGGTCCCCCTCGAGGTCACGGGGCCCGCCGCCTCCCTCATCGACACACGTGATCACCTGGCCTCGCGCCTGCCGTGGGCGCTCGCGATCGTCGCCGCCGCGAGCTTCGCGCTGCTGTTCGCCCTCACCCGCTCGGTCGTCGTTCCGGTGAAGTCCCTCGTGCTGGCGGGCCTCACCGTGGCCTCGACGCTGGGAGTGCTCACCGCGATCTTCGGGTGGGGGTGGGGCGCGCCCTTGCTCGGGTTCGAGCCGACGGGCGCGCTCGATGTGACCACGCCCCTGCTCATCGGGCTCCTGGCCTTCGGGTTGACCATGGACTACGAGGTGTTCCTGCTGGCCCGCATCACCGAGCGCTGGCGTTCGCGCGATCTTCTCGTCGACCCGCGCTCCGCGAACGCCGAGGCCGTTCGCCATGGCATCACGCGCACGGGTCCGGTGGTGACGCTGGCTGCCGCGGCGATCTGCCTCGTCTTCCTCGGCTTCGCGTTCGGCGAGCTGGTCGCGATGAAAGAGATCGGGGTCGGGATGATCGTGGCCGTCGTCCTCGACGTCACCGTCGTGCGCGGGCTGTTGCTGCCCGCCGTGATGACGCTCCTCGGGCGCGCCAACTGGTGGCCGGGTACGCGACCGGCCGTCCCCGCCCCGCCCGCGCCGCTTCCGACCCTCGAGACCGCATCCCGCTGACATGTCGGCGTCGAGTCGACACCGTCTCGTCGGCGGGATGCCGTCTCGCGTTCCCCGCGGTCCCGGTCCGCCGCGCGCGCGGTCACACCGCCGTAGGCTGGAGTCATGCACGGCGAGTACAAGGTCCCCGGCGGGAAGCTGGTCGTCGTCGACCTCGAAGAGCGCGAGGGGCGGATCCACGGGTTCCACCTCGCGGGCGACTTCTTCCTCGAGCCCGACGACGCTCTCGACGACATCGACGCGGCCGTCAACGGTCTTCCGGTGGAATCCGACGTCCCCACCATCGCCGCGGCCATCCGCGCGGCCCTCCCCGAGGGGGCGCAGCTCCTGGGCTTCACCCCCGAGTCGGTGGCGACCGCGATCCGCCGCGCGCTGGTGACCGCTCCCGGCTGGGCGGACTTCGAGTGGGAGGTCGTGCACGACGAGCCCGTCTCGCCGCGCATGAACCTCGCCCTCGACGAGGTGCTCACCACCCGCGTGGGCGCGGGGCTGCGAAAGCCCACGCTGCGCCTGTGGGAGTGGGATGAGAGCGCCGTCGTCATCGGCTCGTTCCAGTCGCTGCGCAACGAGGTCGACCCGGCGGGCGCCGAGAAGCACGGCTTCGACGTCGTGCGCCGCATCTCGGGCGGCGGCGCCATGATGATGGCGGCGAACTCGATCGTGACGTATTCGCTGTACGTGCCGGCATCCCTCGTCGCGGGCATGACCTTCGCCGACTCGTACGCGTTCCTCGACGACTGGGTGCTCCAGGCGCTGCGCTCGCTCGGCATCGACGCGGTGTACCAGCCGCTCAACGACATCGCCGGCCCCCA
>JAKOMY010000236.1 GCA_022702225.1 Microbacteriaceae bacterium
GCCGGGCGGGTTCCGGGACGCGTATACCGCGCCGACCTCGATCGCGCGGCATCCGGGATCATCGTGTACTTCCACGGCGGCGGCTGGGTGCTCGGATCGGTCGACAGCGCGGATGCCACGTGCCGCACCCTCGCGAAGACCTCGGGCATGACGGTGGTGTCGGTCGGCTACCGGCTGGCCCCCGAAGCGCCGTTCCCGGCGGGGCTCCACGACAGCGTCGACGCCTTCCGGTGGGTCCGCGACAACGCCTCGCGGTTCGGCGCGACCGCTGACACGGTCGGCGTCGGCGGCGAGAGCGCGGGCGGCAACCTCTCGGCGGTCGTGGCGTCGGTCACCCGGGACGATGCCGAGGGCGCCCCGGCGTTCCAGATCCTGTTCTGTCCCGTCACCGACCTCTCGCGCAAGCACAACTCGTACGCGCTGTTCGCCGACGGTTTCTTCCTCACGGAGGCGCAGATGGACTGGTACGCCGCGCACTACCTGAGCGGCGGCGGAAGCGCCGATGATCCGCTGGTCTCGCCCCTGCGCGCCGAGGATCTCTCGGGCCTGGCCCCGGCGTATGTCGCGGTGTCGGGTTTCGACGTGCTCCGCGACGAGGGCGTCGCCTACGCCGAGCGTCTCGAGGCCGCCGGTGTCGCAACGCACCTCGTGACCCACACCGGCCAGATCCACGGGTTCTTCAACGCCTGCGGGGCGCTGCGCGATGCGCGCGACGCCGTGGCGGATGCCGGCCGCTGGGCCGTGACGACGCTCGCGGCGGCGCGGACGGGCGGCATCCGGTGACCGCTGACGCGACGCCCGCCCCCCTCACCGCCTACGCCGAACCCACCCGCCCCGTTCGCGCGGGCTGGATCGCGGCCTTCGCCGGGGTGTGGCTCGGACTGTGGATGGCGCAGCTCGTCCCGGTGCAGGTACTGCTGCCCCTGCAGATCGCCGCGCAGCACACCTCGGACGACTGGCTCGTCTCGCTCATCACCTACGGCCTGGTCAGCGCCGTGGCGGGGACGTTCGTGGTCATCGCCTACCCGATCGTCGGTGCGCTGAGCGACCGGACCCGGTCTCGGTTCGGACGCCGTCGCCCCTGGATCCTCGGCGGTGTCGTGCTCGCGGCCGTCGGTCTCGCGCTGCTCGGCGTCCAGACCGAGTCGCTCGGCACGGTGACGATGTGGACCGCGGTGATGATGGGCTTCTGCATGGCCTCCGCCGCCCTCACCGCCGTCATGGCCGACCGCGTGCCCGCGGGGCAGCGGGGGCTCGTGTCGGGCTGGATCTCGGCACCGAACGCGATCGGCATCCTGCTGGGGATCGTGCTGGTCACCGCGGTGTTCACCACGACGGCTTCGGGCTACCTCGCGCTGGCCGTGTGCTGCGTAGGCCTGGCCGTGCCGTTCCTGCTCGTTCTGCGCGACGTTCCGCTGACGACGTCCGAGGCGGCGCTGCTGGGTCCGCTCACCGTCCGCACGATCCTCTCGTCGATCTGGGTCGACCCCCGGCGTGACCCCGACTTCGCGTGGACCGTCGCGAGCCGTGTGCTCATCAACCTCGGCAACGCGATCGCCACGACGATGCTGCTGTACTTCTTCACCTTCGCGCTGAGGGTGGCCGATCCGACCGGCTTCCTCGTCTTCACGACGGTGATCTACATGGTCGTGACGATCGTGGCATCCGTCGCCCTCGGCAAACTCAGCGACGTGGTTCAGCGCCGTCGCGTGTTCGTCCTCGCCTCGGGGGTCGCTCAAGCCGTCTCGGCCCTGCTCCTCGCCGTCGCCCCGGCCGAGTCGACCGCGGTGATCGGCGCCGTGCTGCTCGGGCTCGGTCAGGGGTGCTTCTTCGCCGTCGACCAGGCCCTGGCCACGCAGGTGCTGCCCTCGGCCGAGACGCGCGGCAAGGACGTCGGGATCATGAATATCGCCCTCGCCGGCCCGCAGGCGTTCGGTCCCCTGCTCGGGGCGGGGGCCGTGGTGCTGTTCGGCGGGTTCTCGGGGCTGTTCCTCGCGAGCGGGCTGGCGGGCCTGCTCGGCTCGGTCATCATCATGCGGGTGCGCTCGGTGCGGTGATCGTCGACGGATGCCGGGAGCCCGCGGCATCCGCGCCGTTCCGGCTCAGCCGTAGAGCAGCCGGATGATGCGCTCGACGAGACGGTCGACCTTCGCGGTGCGCCGCATCGTGGTCAACGTCAGCAGCGGGAAGCGCTGACGGGTCAGCGCCTTCGGGTACGCGAACTCACGCAGACCGTCCGCCCCGTGGATGCGCCCGAACCCGGAATCGCCCACCCCGCCGAAGGGGAGGGCGGGGACCGCGGCGAACGAGATGACCGAGTTGATCGCGATCATGCCTCCGCGCAGGCGCAGGGCGAGCTCGCTCCCCCGCCTCCGAGAGAACACCGAGCCCGACAGTCCGTACCGCACGGCGTTGGCCTTCTCGACGGCCTCGTCCATGGATGCCACGCGGTTGACGACCAGGGTCGGGCCGAAGGTCTCTTCGCGCACGGCGTCCGCCTCCTCGTCGACGTCGGTGAGGAGGACGGGTTGCAGGGTGACCCCGGGCGCCGGGGGCGATCCGACGCGCGCCGTCGCGCCCCGGGCGAGCGCGTCGGCGACGTGCGCCCGGACCACGTCGGCCTGGCGCGGCATGGTGAGCGGACCGAGCGTCGCGGCGTCGTCGGCGCCGGCGCGGAGCTCGCGCGTGCGCTCGGCGACGGCCTCGACGAAGCGGTCGTAGATCTTCGCGTGCGCGTAGACGCGTTCGATGCCGATGCAGGTCTGACCCGCGTTCGAGTACGCGCCCCAGACGGCCGCCTCGGCCGCGGCCGCGAGATCGGCGTCCTCGTCGACGAGGAGGGCGTCTTTGCCGCCCGCCTCGATCACGACCGGGGTGAGGCTCTCGGCGCACGCGGCCATGACGGCCTTGCCCGTCGCGGTCGATCCGGTGAAGGCCACCTTGTCGACACCCGCGCGGCAGAGGGCGGCGCCGGTGGGCCCGAGACCGGTCACCACGGCGAAGACGTCGGCCGACCCGCCCGCGCGCACGAACGAGCGCTGCAGCCACACGCCCACGCCGGGGGTGTACTCGCTGGGCTTGAACACCACGGCATTGCCCGCGGCGAGCGCGTACGCGATCGAGCCCATGGGCGTGAAGACCGGGTAGTTCCACGGGCCGATGACCCCGACCACGCCGTACGGGGTGTAGCCGACGCTCGCCGACTGGTTGAGCATCAGCACGCCCGCGCCCACGCGACGCCGACGCAGGACCGGGCGCGCGTGGGTCGCCGCCCAGGCCAGGTGGTCGAGGGCGAGCATGATCTCGAGCCGGGCGTCCCCGCGGGGCTTGCCGGTCTCGGCCCGCACCACGGCGATGAGGTCGTCGAGGTGCGCCACGATGTCGCGCCGCCACGCCTGCAGCGCGCGCCGTCGCCCCTCGAAACCGAGGGACCGCCACTCGCGCGCCGCGCGCCGCGCGCGGTCCACCGCCGACACCACCTCGGCGGGGCCCCGCACCGGGAAGGTGTCGACGACGCGCCCATCGAGGGGGCTCAGCGAGTCGAAGGTGTCGGTGGTCACGGCATCCATGTCACGCTCCGTGCTTCTGTCCGTACCCGGTCGAGACCGCGGCGGTGAGCACCGCGGCCTGCTGCTCGGGGCTGAGTTCGGCGGGCACCGCCACCGCTCGCGCGCGCAGGTAGATGTCGCACGCCCACTCGAGCAGGGCGGTGTTCGTCACCGCGTCGGCGAGGTCTCGGCCCGTGGTAACGGCGCCGTGGTGGGCGAGAATCGCGGCATTGGCTGCGGCGAGGGCGTCGCCCGTGGCCGCGGCGAGCTCGGCCGAGCCGAAGACCGAGAAGGGCACCACCTCGATCTCGCCCCCGAGGGCGAGCTGTTGGTAGTGCACGCAGGGCAGTCGGTCCGAGACGAGTGAGAGGGCGATCGCCGCGGGGGCGTGCGTGTGCACGACGGCCCCGACGGCCTCGTCGGCGTAGGCCGCGCGGTGCAGGTCGAGCTCGGAGCTCGGGGCGAGCGCCCCCTCGACGACTCTCTTCTCGCCGTCGACGATCACGACGTCGTCGGCGACCGCCTCGGCGAAGACCACTCCGGTCGCCGTGATCGCGATGCCCCCATCCACGCGCACGCTGACGTTGCCCGCCGTCCCCTTGACCAGGCCCTGCGCGGCGAGAGAACGGCAGGCGTCCGCCACGGCTTCTCGCACACCGCTCGCGATCACAGCACTCCCGCCGAGAGTAGAGCGTCGATGGATGCCGCGTCGTACGCGCCGTAATCGGTACCCACGCCGGCGACGACCTGTGCGGCGGTGGCCGATCCGAAGCGCGCGGCGTCGCGCGAGGACCACCCGCGGAGTTTGGCGAAGACGAAGCCGGCCGAGAAGGCGTCTCCGCCGCCGCTGGTGTCGACCGGTTCCGCGGGCACGATGGGGACGAACTCGAGGTCGCCGCCGTCGACCACCACGATGTCGTCGCCGCCGTTGGTGCACGCGACGACCGCTGCTCCCGCCGCGTGCAGGGCGCGGGCGGCGGCGGGCAGGTCATCGGCGCCGGTCCAGCCGATGGCCTGCTCGGCGTTGGGGAGCACGTAGTCGGTGTGCGCGAGCAGGGGCTCGATGAGCGCGTAGAACGCGGGGTCGCCGCCGATGAGGAAGTCGAGCGACGTCGTCGCTCCGTGCCGACGGGCGTACTCCAGGATCTCGATGACGTTCTCGGGACCGAGCAGCTCGGGCGCTCCGACGTGGACGTGGTCGGCGGCGGCGAGCGCGTCCCAGGGCACGACGTCGGCGGCGAGCGCGTTGGCCCCGACCACGTGGAGCGCCGGTCGCGACCCGTCGGAGCGGATGGGGAGAACGGATGCCGAGGTCGGCAGTTCGTCGGTGCGCAGGTTCGACACGTCGATGCCGGCGTCACCGAGCAGGCCGACCAGCACGCGTCCGGCGACGTCGTCGCCCACGGCCCCGCTCGTGACCACGCGCGCGCCGAGCTTGTTGAGCACGAGCGCGGTGCCGCCGGCGGGTCCCGCTGCGGACATCACGATCTCGTCGACGAGGAGCGAGCCCTGCCCCTCGGGGATCTCATCGACGGGCTGGACGATCGTGTCGAGCACGTGGGCTCCGAGCGTGACGATCGAGGGGGCGGCGTTCATCGTCGAACCTCCGGGTCGGGTGACCGGCGCGGCGGACCCACGACGGTAAGTGGCACATTTGTACCACTTTCTCGCCGGGTTCGACAAGCGTCAGCGCGAAGCCCGCCCACCACGGCCGAGGAGTACGCCGCCCCAGGCCGCCGCCGTCCCGACGACGACCGTCGCCACCCCCCACCAGAGCAGGCCGAGGTCGGCCGACTCGACGGCGAGCGAGCTGTAGGTGGTGAACCCGCCCAGGATGCCGGTCCCGATGAACAGCTGCACGCGCTGCGCACGCGAGGACTCCGGCATCCGTGCTCTCCAGCCGTACAGGATGCCGATCGCGAACGCCCCGACGACGTTGATCAGCGGCACGAGGGCCGGGCCCAGGTCTTCGCCGAGCGCCAGGGTGAGACCGGCGCGTACGGCCGTACCGATCGCGCCGCCGACGGCGACGAGGCCCACATCCCGCCACATGCTCACCGCGCCACCTTACGCCCGCGGCCCCTGCGACTCGGCGAGGTCACGCGCGGTCGACCCACCCCTGCGGGACCCTCGCCTCGAGCCAGGCGACGAGATCGGGGAAGTCGTCGTAAACGCTCATCACCGTGAACAGCGTGCGGCCCCGCGCGTCCGCACCCCGGAGCCGTCCGCCCGACAACCACGAGAGCGACACGATCTCGGATGCCGCGACCACCCGCGACCGACGGAGCCCCGGGCGGACGACCAGGTGATCGTCGAAGCCGACGATGCGCGCGCGCCCGACCGAAAGAGCCCACACGAAGATGACCGCACCGAGAAAGCCGAGGGTGCTCAGCCACACGGTGACCCCGACGGCGGCGAGCGGGCCGCCCTCGATGACCTCTCCGATCACGAGGACGACGGCGCCCGCCAGGAAGACGAGACCGGTGCCGCGCGCGATCAGATGCTGCGAGGGGGCGCGCTCGACGACGAAGAGAGGTCGAGGGACGCCGTCGTCCGCGGGGGGATCGCTGAGGGCGGGGAGGGGATGAGGAGCGGGGGCTGGCCGGTTCTCGACGCGCCGGCGGACGAGCAGATACCCCACCACGGCGAGCACGCCGACGGCGCCCACGCCCGCGAGCCACGGGAGGTTGACGA
>JAKOMY010000254.1 GCA_022702225.1 Microbacteriaceae bacterium
GGCTGAACCGCCTGTGTCCGGGGTGCGGATGCCCGGGCTTCGGCACGGTGGGCGTCGTTCGCGGACTGCGGTGCGGCGCGTGCGGCAACGCCACCTCGCAGGTGCGCATCGACGTCGACGGCTGCCCCGCGTGCGACGAGCAGCGCGAGCGCCGGCGACCCCAGCGTGAGGCCGACCCGGCCACGTGCGATAGGTGCAATCCGTGAGGGGGGCTTTGGAGCCGGTGCGGGAGGTGCGGCGCGCGGTTGACTCACCATTTCACCCGACGGTGAGTTGTCGATTTTCGGTCTGCACGGGCCGGACGCACCGAAGGGCGCCTGGCCCGCGATCACCGCCGGCCATTACGCGGCGACGCGCACGAATGGGCAGAGCGTTTTGAGCCGCCATCCTCGCCGAGCAATCAGGGGCTATCGAGCCGCCGCACCGTTCTCCGGGGCGAGCAAGACTCCGCGAGATCTGACCAGCCCACTACACCAAGCACTTGTTCGAGGTCGCCGGCCGCCGGCCGGACCCTCTCCCCGAAACGCAGAAATGTTCGTTTTGCGAAAAGAACTCGTCGAACGCTACGTTCGCAGTGCCGGGGGGACCGGTGAGGCTCGAACGTTCCGGGGGGAACTTTGATCAGCAAACACTGGACCTGCCGTGCGGCAACTGCGACCATCACGATGATGCTTGCCTTGCTACCGACCGCCGCGAACGCCGATGACGGAGACCCGCCCCCGACGTTGGACACGCTTCAGTCGGTCACAAGCACCGCGGCCGAAACCGGCACTGCCGCGCAAGAGATTTTGAACGATGTTGCGGACGCCAGCACGGTCGAGACCGCCATCGACGGCAGCTTGTCGATGGACAGCGGTGACACAACGACCGTCGTACCCGCCACGTCAGACGAACCGATCAAGATCGGCGACGTCGAGATCGAAATGCCGAGCCCTGGTGGCCCGATAGAGGGGGAGCGCGTAGCCGACGCTGTCGTCAGCTTCGAGAGCGACAACGGCTTCACCACCGTGCCGGTTCTGAAGGACGACGGTTCCGTTCAGATCACAACCATCATTAGCGACAAATCGGCACCGTCCAGCTACGCCTATCACCTGACTCTGCCCGCCACCGCGAGGCTCACTCTCGACGCATCGGGCTTTGTCAGCGCGACGATTGGCGACGAGCTTGCGCTCGGCGTCGCGCCGGCGTGGGCGGTCGACGCGGAAGGACGAGCGGTACCCACGCACTACGAGATTGACGGGTCGACGCTGCGTCAGGTGGTCGATCACAGCTCCAGCTCGTTCGCTTACCCGATCGTGGCCGACCCATGGGCTGGGCAACGGCTGTTCGACAGTGTCTGGATTTCCGGATACACGCGGGGCATCGCAAACGTCTCCTTGGTCACATCTCCCTGGGGCCGCATGATCCAGGCTGGGGTCCAGGGTTGGGGCCAGGGGCAGCTGATCCTCAACGGTGCTGGATGGGCCGAAGCCGTCAGTAAGGCGAAAGTCTTGGGCGGCAGGTCGACCTACTATCAGCAGTACCAGTGTCACGTTCTCGGCGCGTACACGCCCGCTAGTGGCGGACCTTCATGGGATCTCGAGGGCTATAGGGCGAACAGACTGAACTGGCGTATCGACGGCGGCGCCTTCCCCTACAAGTGCAACTGGCCGTGAATCGAGTCAGGTCACAGCGCGCCGCGCTGATTGCTACGGGTGTGACTGCTGGCGTAGCGATCACCGCGATGCTGGCCGTTCTCCTCGTCATGATGGCAACCCGGGACACCCGACAAGACATTAACCTCGGCGACTTCGCTCACTCCAGCTCGCAATTTCGCGCGCTGAACGGCTACGAGGAGGCGACCGAGAAGCTCTGCCGTGACGTTGCTGGGTGCGTTCAGGGCTACAGCGCGACGTATGCGTCGTACCGGAAGTTCAGCAGCATTGACGATGCGGTAGCGTTCGCCGCCACGTCGTCTGGCTCCTACCGGTCGAACTGGATCGTGATCGAGTACGTCGGGCATTCCCTCAGCGAAGGCGACAGAGCCGATGTGCAGGAATACTTCGACAGCACCGCTACGTCCGAGTAAGGCGCTTCCAACTTTCGTTGTGGGCAGCATGCCCGGAACTAGCCGACGGGCCGGGCGGAACGGCATCACGGCTCGCCTATACCGCTCCGCGACTCGCCGCACAATGTCCCCCATTCGGGGGACCTGGCCCCGGTTATGCTGGCCCCGTATCGAGCCGCGTTCGACGAAGGCGCCGCGTCGATGTGTGACACCTCCTCATCTGCGAGCGACCCGAAGGCGAGGCACCGTGCGAACCGATCTGAATCAGAGGCCGTTCGGGCAGCCGGTCTGGACGAGTGCCGTGGCGGTGTTCCTTCTGTGGGCGTCCGTGTTCGTCCTTGGCCTGTCGGGTCTTGCGATGCTCACCGTTCACGGCGATACCGGCGCCCTGCTCCTCATCGCCGCGCTCATCGCGGCGGCTCCGGCTGCCGCGTTGAGTCAGCAGCGCAGTTCGATCTGAGCAACGCAACGGCCCCTGCGAGACGACCGCAAGATGCCGGCCGCACCATCACGCGGCCGGTCGCCTCACAGGTGCCGCAGGTTCCCCTCTTCGTCCGCGGTGACGAGCACCAGGAAGTCGACGACGAGCTGTGCGACCGCGCCCGTCTCGTCGATCCCCCAGTACACCGGGTACTGACCGTCGCCGTACCCGGACTCCGCGACGATGCCCACGTCGGACGGCCCGAGACCGACCTCCTGGACGCTCGGCGAGGGCGCGTACATGTACTCGGTGAAGGCCGCGGCCTTGGCCCGCCGGCTCATGGTCGCGTACGCGGGAAGATCGACGATGCACGCGCAGCCCGCGTCGACGCCGAAGAAGTGCCCCGGGCCGGACGGCAGATCGGCGGGATGCCAGGTCACCGGCATCCGATCGCTGAAACGCACCCGCAGGGCGGCGTTGCGGCCGAAACCGGTCACTCTTTCGACCGGGTACGCCCCCGGGGCCACGCTGCGGGCCAGGGGTCGCGCGTCGTCGTTGTCGTATCCGAAGTCGAGCACGGCGAGCACACCCGACGTCGTCACCAGGGTTCCCGCGGGCGAGACGCGTACCTCCGACTCCTCTCCGCTGCGCCGGTGCACGACCGAGCGCTCGGTGAAGTTGCGCACCTCGTCGAGGGTTCGCTGTTCGTCGGGCACCTCGTCGAGAGAGGTGTCCGGTGCCGCCTCGGCGGCGAGCGCCCGGGCCTGTGCCGCATCGGCGAAGGGAGTGCGGGGGTCGTCGAAGTGCTGTTCGATGGCGCTGATCTTCCACCCGCGCCCTTCGCGCTCGAGAACGTACTCGTGCTTCTGACGCGTCGGCGAGTCGATCATCTCGGTCAGGACGAACGCGCGATCGCCCTCGACCTCGGAACGCACGATCCGTTCCACCGCGACCCCGTAGCCCGGCGGCGTACCGAACGAGGAGTCCAAGCGAACGTGCTCCCCCACCACGTGATCACGCGTCAGCGGGACGACGAGTTCTCGCCACTCGGAGAATGCGTTGCGCCGTGTGGACCGATCCTCGAAGGCTGGCGCTGCACGCCGCCACTGCGCGTCGTAATCCTCGAGGAAGCGCTGCACGCGCTTCTCTGCCGCTTTCGCCCCGCGATCGCCCCACATGCCGCCAGCCTAGGTCGCCGCCAGCTCCTCGAGAGGCCCGTCCGGCAGCACGACCCACCCCTCGCGCTGAGCGACGGGGAGCATTGCGGATGCCGGGCGCTCGAACGACCCGAGGGCTCCGGCGCGCGTGGCCAGGGCGGCGACGACGGCATCGAAGGCATCGGCCTTCGCGACGGCGAGGGGGCCGAATCCGCCGAGGTCGAGCCACGGGGCGCGCTCGGTCAGCGCGTCGAGCAGGATCGCCCGGCGGGCCGCATCGACTCGGTATCCGCTCGTGTCGAAACGCCACAGGCGCAGCGATCCGCCGGGATACACCTCGAACAGGCGCCCCTCGGCCGCGCGGTCGACCGGGAACCCGGCCTCGGCCAACCGTCGCAGCAGGCCCGCGCCGCGCAGCGCCGTCACGCCCAGGCGGTCGGTCGAGACGCTCAGCGGCCAGCGCCCGATGCGCTCGCGCACCACGTGGTCGGTGTGGCGGTAGACGAGCGTGCGCCGCCAGTCCGCGCCTCCGTCGACCGGGCCGAGCGTCGGGGCCGCGCCGGCGTGGTGCGCCTGCACGAAGTCGACGAAGGCGTCGGGCCAGCCGAGCGGGCAGTCCACCCCGAGCCACACGTCGCCGGAGCGGACGGATGCCACGATGTCGGCATCCTGGATCCCGATCTCGAGCCGCGTGAGCCGGGCCGCGCCATCGGCCCAGTGCATCTCGGCGAGGGCCGTGCCGGGGGCTCCGGCGGCGAGGTCGACTCCGACGGTTCTCATCCCCTCGAGCCTAGGCGCGGTCGCCCGCGGCGAGGCCCGTCAAGACCTCGCCGAAAGGCCTCGCGACCTGGGAGGATCGAGACATGGCAGACGACGACCTCCCCGATTCGCTGGAACCGGCCGTCGACATCCCGCCGCGCGACGAGCCGCCCGCCCCTCCTGCGCCGAAGGGTGACCTGCGGGTCGTCTCCGTCGTCGCGATCGTCACCGGCGTCGTCGTCATCGCCTGGTACCTCTTCGTCGCCACGGCGAGCGCGATCGCCGACGTCGACAACCTGATGTGGATCCAGATCGGCATGTGGGTGCTGGCCCTGATCTCGTTCGTGTGCGGCATCTTCAGCCTGAATGCGCGTATGGCGCGCGAGCTCGCCGCGGCGGGGTTCATCGCGGGAGTGGCGGCGGGTCTTCTCTCTGTGACGATCGGGCTGTTCAGCGGGCTCGAACTGTTGGGCTGACGACGCTCGGAATAGCGCCGAGACGAGCGGGGTTGCCGCTCTCATGACCTCGCGTGCCGCGCTCGAGAGCGCTCTGTCGAACATCGACGTGCACCCCGGTCGTGCGTGGCGGCGGTCGTTGTCGATGGGCGAGAGCACGACGCTGGCGCAGGGCGAATCCGCGATCGTCTACGTGCGCTCCGGCGAGCTCACCGGCCTCAGCGCCGCGCGAGCGGGATGCTCGGTCAACGCGCCCTCCGGGGCGGCGACCGCGGTGGAGGGCGGACGTACGCTGCTCACGGGAGACGCCTTCATCTCGCTCGGATGCCACTCGCTCGAGCTGGCTTCGCAGTCCGGCGCCGAGGTGACCGTCGTTCCGCTCGAGGTGGTTCCGACGGTGCACACCCGCGCCCTACCGCCGGTCGTCTTCGTCAGCGGCTTCGCGCGCGCAGAACCCGCGGCTGCCGGCCTCGCCGCCCACCTGGGCATTCCCGCCCCCGGTGCCGCGCTCGACCGCCAGGGCGACGAGACCATCTGCAAGCTCATGGTGACCACGGTGCTGTTGTCGGCGCTGCGTGCGTGGGCCGCGTCGGAGCACGAGACCTCGTGGCCGCCGCGCACCGCCGACCCGTTCCTCGCCCGTGTCGCGGCCGCCGTCGACGACGACCCCGGAAAGGAGTGGACGATCGATCAGCTCGCGGCCCTCGGCGCGATGTCGCGGTCGGTGTTCGCCGCCCGCTTCCGGGAGGTGTTCGGCACTTCACCCGCGTCGTATGTGACGGCGGTGCGGATGCGCCGAGCCGAAGACCTCCTCGACGCGGGGACGCCCGTCTCCGAGACCTCGCGCGCCCTGGGGTACGCCTCGGACGAGGGGTTCCGCCGCGCCTTCCGCCGTCACACCGGCGTGGCCCCGTCGGCCTGGCGCAGCGGTCGGCGCTCGCTGACGCCCTGAGGCCCCGCCGCATCTTCGGCGGGGCCGTCGCCGTCATCGCGCGCGAGGGCGCCGCCGCAGCGAGAGGCCGAACAGCACGGCACCGATCACGAGCAGCAGGATGCCGATGGCATCCACCGTCACGACCCCCGCGGCGTCCACGAGCAGGCCGCCGAGGCCGGCCGCGATCGTGATCGCAAGCTGGAAGCCGGTGACGACGAGGCTCCCGCCCGCCTCGAGACGGTCGGGCATGCGGTGACCGACCCAGGTGTTCACGATGATGAGCCACGACGAGAAGAAGAAGCCCCAGAC
>JAKOMY010000264.1 GCA_022702225.1 Microbacteriaceae bacterium
ATCAGCGCGGTCCTCGGCAGCATCGTCGCGTTCCTCGTGCAGTTCAACCTGCTCCCGGTGCTGTCGATCATCGTCGAGCCGGCCAAGGTGCTGTTCCTCAACAACGCGATCAACCACGGCGTCTTCACCCCGCTCGGCATCGAGCAGGCGGCGGAGTCGGGCAAGTCGATCCTGTTCCTCATCGAGGCGAACCCCGGCCCCGGCCTGGGTCTGCTGCTCGCCTTCACCTTCTTCGGTGTCGGCGCGGCGAAGGCGTCGGCCCCCGGCGCGATCATCATCCAGTTCCTCGGCGGCATCCACGAGATCTACTTCCCGTACGCCCTCGCGAAGCCCATGACGATCCTCGCGCTGATCGCCGGTGGCGCCTCGGGTGTCGCGACGAACATGATCTTCCAGGGCGGCCTGGCCTTCCCTGCCGCTCCCGGCAGCATCATCGCCCTCACCGTCGCCGCCATCGGCGCCGGTCCCGCCAACCTCCTCGTGGTCTACCTGTCGGTCGTCGTGGCCGCCGCGGTGACCTTCCTGGTGGCCGGCGTCATCCTCCGCGCCTCGCGCAAGCGCGACCAGGAGGCCGAGGGCGACAGCTTCGCCGCCGCGATCGACCAGACCGCGGCCAACAAGGGCAAGGAGTCGTCGGCCCTCGGCGCGCTCCGCACCCGTGCCGCCGGCACGACCGGCTCGGGCACGACCGAGGCGGCCGACCGCGATGTCGACGCCGCCCTCGGCGGCGCCGCGGGAACTGTGGCGACCAAGCAGCTGAACAACATCGTGTTCGCCTGCGACGCCGGCATGGGCTCCTCGGCCATGGGCGCCAGCGTCCTGCGCAACAAGATCAAGAAGGCCGGCATCGACGGCGTCACGGTCACCAACCAGGCGATCGCGAACCTCGACGGCTCCGCCGACCTGGTCATCACGCAGAACCAGCTCACCGACCGCGCCAAGGCGCAGTCGCCCGACTCGCTCCACGTGTCGGTCGACAACTTCATGAACTCGCCGAAGTACGACGAGGTCGTGGAGATGGTGCGCGCTCAGCACGAGGCCAAGTAATCCCCTAGCACGCCAGGGGTCGGTGCGTCAGCCCGACCCCTGGCGTCTTCCCGTCCGGCCCGTGTTTTGCGAGGCTGGACAGCACGACGAGAAAGGCGAGAACCATGTCAGACGTCCTCCGCAGTGAATCCGTCCGCATCCACCCCGGCAGCGCCACCCGCGAGGAGGCGATGAAGGAAGCCGCCGACCTGCTCCAGGCAACCGGTGCCGTCACCGCCGAGTACTTCGACGCCATGCAGCAGCGCGAGGTGACCGTGTCGACGTACATGGGCAACGAGCTCGCGATCCCCCACGGCACCAACGAGACCAAGCAGGCCATCCTCACCTCGGGCCTGTCGGTCGTCCGCTACGACGGCGGCGTGGACTGGGGCGGAGAGCCCGTCACGTTCGTGATCGGCATCGCCGGCAAGGGCGACGAGCACCTCGAGATCCTGTCGCAGATCGCCATCCTCTTCTCCGAGGAGGACGACGTCGCGCGCCTGAAGGCCGCCTCCTCCCCCGAGGAGCTCTTCGAGGCCCTCTCCGGATCCGTCAACGCATGAAGGCCGTCCACTTCGGCGCCGGCAACATCGGCCGCGGCTTCGTCGGTCTGCTCCTGCACGAGGGCGGCTACGAGCTGGTCTTCTCGGATGTCTCGGCCGCTCTGGTCGAGGCCATCAACTCGGCGTCGTCGTACACCGTCCACGAGGTGGGCGAGGGCGGCGTCGACAAAGAGGTGACCGGCTTCCGCGCGATCGACAGCTCCGTGGACGCCGAGGCGCTCGTCGACGAGATCGCGACCGCCGATGTGGTGACCACCGCCGTCGGCCCCACCATCTTGAAGTTCGTGGCCCCGCACATCGTGGCGGGTCTCGCCCTGCGCGACCCGGCGCTCCCCCCGCTGCAGATCATGGCGTGCGAGAACGCGATCGGCGCGACCGATCAGCTGCGCGAGCACGTGGTCGAGCTCGCGGGCGAGTCGTGGGATGCCTTGGCATCCCGTGCCGTCTTCGCCAACACCGCGGTCGACCGGATCGTCCCGGCGCAGTCCGGTGGCGGTGTCGATGTCACCGTCGAGCCGTTCTACGAGTGGGCGATCGAGCGTCTGCCGTTCGGCGACACCCCGCCGAGCATCCCCGGCGCGCACTTCGTCGACGACCTCGAGCCCTACATCGAGCGCAAGCTCTTCACGGTCAACACCGGGCACGCCACCACGGCGTACTTCGGCGCGCAGGCCGGGATCGACCGCATCTCGGACGCTCTGTCGAACCCCGAGATCGCGGCCAAGGTCGAGGCGGCCCTCGAGGAGACCAGCGCTCTGCTCGTCGAGAAGCACGAGCTCGACGCCGACGTGCAGGGCGAGTACCGCGCGACCATCCTGCGCCGGTTCCGCAACGCCGCCCTCCCCGACACCGTGTGGCGGGTGGGCCGGCAGCCCCTGCGCAAACTCTCGCGACACGAGCGCTTCGTGGGCCCGGCGGCCGAAGCCGTCGACCGGGGTCTTCCCGTCGACGCGCTGGTGGCCGCGATGGCCGCGGCTCTCGAGTTCTCGGATGCCGAGGACGCCCAGGCCGTCGACCTGCAGCGGATGCTGCGCGAGCTCGACGCCGAGACGTTCACCGCCGAGGTCACCGGCCTCGACGTCGAGCACCCGTTGTACGCGCGCATCGTCGAGATCGTGTCGGCCCGCAAGGCGGCCCTTCCCGCCTGACACCCGCGACGCTCCGAACCTCCGCCGATGTGCCGCCCCGCGCGCCACATCGGCGGAGGCGTTTCGGCGGCGGGGACCGCGCCCTCGACGCCGACGGGCGAGGATACGCTCGAGAGGTGACCCCCAGCGAGACCCCCGCCGATCCCCCTCCCGCGCGCGCTCCTCGCCGTCGGCGGCGATGGCTGCGGTGGACTCTCGGCGGGGTGGGCGCTCTCGTCGTGCTGCTGGTCGTCGGCATCCTGGTCTACACCCAGGTGGGAGTGATGGGCGCCGAACCCGGCCCGCTCGCCGAGGCCCGGGCGAACCCGGCTCTGACGATCACCGATGACGGTGCGGGCATCGTCCTCTCCCCCGCGACGGGGGCGACCGGGCAGGGGCTGGTCTTCATCCCGGGCGCGAAGGTCGAGGCGGAGGGGTACATCGCCACCTTCGCGGACACGGTCGTCGACGACGGTGTGACCGTGGTGATCACGCGCCCCTGGCTCAACCTGGCCTTCTTCGATCCCCGTCCCCTGTCGACGTTCACCGACCTCGCACCGGACGTGTCGACCTGGGCTGTCGGCGGTCATTCCCTCGGCGGCGTCCGCGCCTGCCAACTCGCCGGCGACGCCGACGCCCTCGTGCTCTTCGCCTCGTACTGCGCGAACGACCTCTCGGCATCCGGTCTTCCCGTCCTCAGCCTCGCGGGATCCGAAGACGGCCTGTCCACCCCGCAGAAGATCGCGGATGCCAAGGGCGAGCTGCCCGCGACCGCGACCTTCGTCGAGATCCCCGGCGCCTCGCACGCCTCGTTCGGCTCCTACGGTCCGCAACCCGGCGATGGCACCCCCACGGCCGACCCCGCCGAGGTCGACCGGGTGATCGCCGAGCAGCTCGCGGGCTTCCTGCCGCGGCCCTGACTCCGCCCGCGGTCGCGCGGACGGCCACGTGAGCGAAACTCCTGAGAACCTCGCTCCTCAGGCACCATCCCCGGCGGCCATGCGGGCGAAACTCCTGAGAACTTCGCTGCTCAGGCACCATCGCCGCCGACGCACGGCGCGTGCAGCGCGGAAGGTCAGGAGTTCGGCACGGGCGAGCTCGGTGCCGCCCGTTCCTCCCCAGCACCCGTCATCCACAGCTCGGGCGCTCGCCAAACGAAGACGGCGATCAGATCGGCCAGGGTGGGCGGGTGACGTCCCTCGTTCCCCTTTTCGAAGAGAACCAGGAGACGGTGTGGACGACGCGCGAACTCCTGGCCGCCGGATGGTCGCGGCGCGCTCTCGCTCGCGCTGTCGCAGACGGCAGCCTCGCGCGTGTGCGGCAGGGGCGGTTCGTCGCGGCCGGAACGCACGGCGACATCGTCGCGGCGGCGCGTCTGGGCGGGCGGCTGGACTGCATCAGCCTGTTGGCCATGCGCGGGGTGTTCGTCCATCATCATTCGCACCGCCACGTGCAACAGGACCCGTTGGCGAGCCGTCGACCTCCGGCACCCCGCGACGTCGTCTACCACTGGCGTCCATCGTCGGCACCACGCGATTGTGCCGCAGTCGATGTCGTCGAGGCGCTCGCCCAGGCGACCCGATGCCAACCGCCGCGGTCTGCTGTCGCCACTCTCGACAACGCCTGGCACCTCGGGCTTGTCGATGAAGCGGACATCGCCGAAGTCTTCGCGCGCATCCCGCATCGCTTCCGAGCCCTCCGTCCACTGCTGGATTCGCGTGCGGAAGCGGGGACCGAGTCGCTGGTTCGTCTGCTTCTGCGTCAGCTGGGCTGCCGTGTCGAGCTGCAGGTCCGTATCGACGGTGTGGGCCGTGTCGACCTGCTCGTCGACGGATGGCTCATCGTCG
>JAKOMY010000276.1 GCA_022702225.1 Microbacteriaceae bacterium
CAGTCGACTCCGACGCTGGTCACGCCCAGCGGCATCCAGGGAATCGAGTTCCGGGAGCCGGTCGCCGAGGTCAACCGCGTCGTCGCCGAGATCGACGACCAGGTCGATGTGATCGTCGCCCAGTACCACGAGGGTTCCGGCGCAGGCGAGAAGACGACGACGCTCGAGCAGGCCGTCGCGGCCGGTGGACCGTTCGCGAAGATCGTGACCGAGACCTCGCCCGAGGTGGATGCCATCTTCACCGGCCACACGCACCAGCTCTACGCATGGAACGCGCCGATTCCGGGCCGCGAGGGCACCCGCCCGATCGTCCAGACCGGCAATTACGGGGAGAACGTCGGTCAGATCGTGTTGAACGTCGACGCCGACGGTGACGTCGTCACCTCCTCCGCCCGCAACGTCGCTCGACTCGGGGGCAAGGACGCGGCCGTCAACACGGCGCTGGACGCGGAGCTCATCCGGACGTATCCGCGCGTCGCCGAGGTGAACGCGATCGTGACCGCGGCGCGTGCCGAGGCCGACGTGGTCGGACAGAAGGCGGTGGGGTCGGTGGGCGCAGACATCACGACGGCGTTCAGCGGTGGCTCGTACGTCGACGGTGTCTACACCGGCGGCACGCGCGGCGATCGTACGAAGCAATCGGCGCTCGGCGGTCTGGTCGCCGACGCTCTGCTCGACTCGCTCGATGATCCCGACCGCGGCGGTGCGGAGGTCTCGTTCGTCAACGCCGGTGGACTGCGCGACGAGCTGCTCTACGGCTCGGACGGCGTCGTCACGCTCGCCGAGGCGAACGCTGTCCTCCCGTTCCTGAACAACCTGTGGACGACCACCCTCACCGGTGATCAGCTGCGGCAGGTGCTCGAGCAGCAGTGGGGTGACTTCTCGCGGCGCACGGACAACGCCAACCTGTCGCTGGGCGTCTCCGAGAATCTCCGGTACACGTACGACGCGTCGCTCCCGGCCGGCCAGCGCATCACCGGTCTCTGGATCGACGGTGTGGCGGTCGACCCCACGAAGGGATATCGCGTCGGTTCGTTCAACTTCCTGCTCGGCGGCGGCGACAGCTTCTCGGTCTTCGCGCAGGGCACGGACACCCGTGACTCCGGCCTGATCGACCGCGACGCGTGGATCCGGTATCTCACCGACAACCCCGGCCTGACCCCGGACTTCACCGCCCGTGGTGTGCAGGTGTCGGGCTCCACGACGGCCGCCCCGGGTACCGACCTCACGGTGACGGTGTCGAACCTGAACCTCACGTCGCTGGGTGCGCCGGAGAACACGACCCTCGAGGCCTCCTTCGGGGCCGAGGTCGCGTCGACCCGCCTCGCCCTGTTCGCCGCTCCGACGGCGCGGGTCGCGGCTCTCGCGGCTCCGTCGGCGACGAGCGTCCCGGTTGTGAACGGGTCCGCGACTCTCACCGTGGGCGTGCCCGCCGACGCCGCCGGAACCCTGCAGCTGCGCCTGACGGCGCAGCCCACCGGCACCGAGGTCGTCGTCCCCGTGCGGGTCGCTGCCGCCGGTGACGGCGTCGGCACCCCCGGCGACGGTGCGGGCCAGGGCCAGAGCCAGGGCGGTTCCGGTTCGGGCGCCCTGCCGACCACCGGCGCCGACACGGCGTGGATGGGCGCGGGCGTGCTCGCCGCCCTCGCGCTGCTGGGTCTGGGTCTGGTGGCCCGCCGACGGGCGACGCGCCAGGCCGACTGACGAGTGAGAAAGACGGGACCCCGGATGCCACGGCATCCGGGGTCCCGTCTTTTCACGTGGAGCGCGGGGGAGCGGTCGAAGCGCGGACGACCAGGCGCGTATCCGCCTCGGTACGCCACGCGGGTTGATCGTCCGTTCCCTCGATCATCGAGAGCAGCATGCGGGTCGCTTCGACGCCCTGTGCCTGCGGGAACTGCTCGATCGTGGTGAGCGAGAACATCTCGGCGTAGTCGTGACCGTCGATCCCGACGACGCTGAGCTCGGTGGGCACCGAGATGCCCATGCGGCGCGCGGCGATGATGACGCCGATGGCGACCTCGTCGCAGGCGGCGACGACGCCCGTCGGACGCGACGCCGCATCGGCCAGGAACGACGCCGCGGCCGCGTAGGCATCGGTGATCGTGAGGGTGGAGGGGACGCTTCGGATACGCACGGCGAGGCCGTGGTCGTTCATCGCGTTGCGGTACCCGATCGAGCGTTCGTCGACGTCTTTCGCGGGGGCGTCGCTGCGAGGGGTACTGCCGACGAAAGCGATATCGGTGTGGCCGAGCGCGATGAGGTGCTGCGTGATGATTCGCGTGATGGCGACGTTGTCGAGGCCGAGGGTGGGCACTCCGCTCAGGGCGTTGCCGATGCTCACCACGGGCTTGCCGATGTTCGCCAGGCGCTCGAGGTCGGCGTCGTCGGGCTCGAGGGCGACGGCGATGATGCCGTCGAAGCGCTTTCGGGCGAGGTACGTGGAGTACAGACTCTCGCGGTCGTTCGAGCCCGGCTCGGCGACGTACAGGGTGACGTCGTAGCCGAGGGGGATCAGGGTGCGTTCCACGCCCTCGACGATCGAGCCGAAGTACCAGCGGTTGACCTTCGGGACGATCAGGGCGATCGTGCGCGTGCGCCCGGTCGCGAGGCTCACCGCGCTCGTCGAGGGCACATAGCCGAGTGATGCCGCGGCGTCGGTGACGCGTTGGCGCGTTCCGTCGGAGACGTAGCCGCCGCCCGTGAGAGCGCGGCTCGCCGTCGACTTGGACACGCCTGCCAGGCGTGCCACATCGGCGATTCCGCTCATGCCCTGATCTCCTCGTGATGCGTCGACGTCCGTGTCGACGTCGGAAAGAGTATCCGAGAATCCCACAAAGTGGAACCGGTCCCGGCCCGATATGCCGGGCGAGAGCCGCGTCTTTCCGCTAGTTATCGGTTCGTGACCTGAGGCCGGTTGCAAGTCTTCGGGATTGCCTCTACGGTTGCGTGGAATCGGTTCCCGACGGGACCCGGTGCACCAAGACACTCAAAGAGGAGAGACCACATGGGTATGTCACAGCGGTATCGGCTGCTTGCGCCCGTCGGACTGTTGGCGGTCGGTGCGATCGCTCTCGCTGGATGCGCGGAGGGCGACAGCGGCGGCTCCGGAGCTTCGGGAGAAACGACCGTCCGCATCTCCGGTGGCATCACCGGTAGCGAGGCCGACCTGCTGAACCAGTCGTTCGACCAGTTCACCAAGGACACCGGCATCAAGGTCGTCTACACCGGCGACAAGAGCTTCGAGGGAAACATCGTCACCAAGGTGACCGGTGGCGACGCCCCCGACATCGCGATCGTTCCCCAGCCGGGTCTGCTCAAGACCCTCATCGGCACGGGCGACGTGAAGAAGGCGTCCGACACCGTGTCGTCGAACGTCGACCAGTACTGGGGCGAGGACTGGAAGTCCTACGGCAGCGAGGACGGCACCTTCTACGCCGCCCCGATGCTCGCCAACCTCAAGGGCTACGTCTGGTACTCGCCGGCGAAGTTCAAGGAGTGGGGCGTCGAGGTCCCCAAGACCCTCGACGAGCTCATGACCCTCACGGCGACGATCCAGCAGAAGACGGGCGCGGCCCCCTGGTGCGCAGGCTTCGCCTCGGGCGATGCGTCGGGGTGGCCCGGAACCGACTGGATCGAGGACATGGTCCTTCGCCAGTCCGGCGCCGACGTCTACGACAAGTGGGTCGCGAACGAGGTCAAGTTCACCGACGCCCCGATCAAGGAGGCCTTCGAGGCCACCGGCAAGATCCTCCTGAACCCGTCGTACGTCAACGCCGGCTTCGGTGACGTCAAGAGCATCAACTCGGTCGCCTTCGCCGACGTGGCCGCCAAGGTCGCCGACGGCAGCTGCCCGATGACGCACCAGGCCTCGTTCCTGTCGTCGAACTTCCTCACGGTCAAGAACGCCGCCGGCCAGACGCCGACGGTCGCTCCCGACGGTGACGTCTACGCGTTCCTGCTCCCCGGCGTGACCGAGGGCAACCTCGCGGTCGAGGGCGGCGGCGAGTTCGTCACCACCTTCTCCGACGACGCGAACGTCCAGAAGGTCGCCGAGTTCATGTCGACGCCCGACTTCGCCAACGCCCGCGTCAAGCTCGGCGGCGTGATCTCGGCCAACAAGGGCGCTGACCCCTCGCTCGCTTCGAGCGAGTTCCTGCAGGAGGCCATGAAGGTCGTGCAGGACCCGAGCACCACGCTGCGTTTCGACGCGTCGGACCTCATGCCGGCCACCGTCGGTTCGGGCTCGTTCTGGAAGGGCATGGTCAGCTGGATCGACGGTACGCCGACGGACCAGGTGCTGAGCGACATCCAGACCGGTTACAACAACTAACGCACTACCGCACCACCGATGGGCCGCCCGCCACGCGGGTGGCCCATCCGGGGTCCATACTTCTATTCCGCCCGCACGCACCACACGGGCACTCATTGATGAGCACGAAGGCGTGTTCGGGAGGGACGTCATGACCGATATCAAGAACGCGGAGAAGGCGCCGACGGCGTCACCTCCGCCGGGCGGACGAGCCGAGCGTCGCACGCGCGGCTCCGGCGCACGCAATCGGACCACGCTGCTCGTGGTCCTCGTAGGGCTCATCCTGGCGGTGGCGCTCTTCCTCTTCATGGTCACGCGGGCACCCGCCGAGACCAAGCCGACCACCCTGGGCTTCAGCCTGAACAGCTTCTTCATCTGGCTCGGCGGACTCAGCCCCCTCGTCCAGATCCCGCTCGTCGTCGTCGCTTTCGGTGCCGTGGTGGGACTGCTGCTGCTCCTCATCGAGTACGCGCCGCGCTCCGGCAAGGGCTACTTCTGGCTGCGGCTCATCGCGTGCTTCGGCATCCCGGTGCTGGCCTTCATGCTGCTGCGCCCGTACCAGAACGCCGTCGTCTACGTCCTCGGTATCGCGATCCTGCTCGGCGCGGTCCTGTTCTACGCCGACTACCGCTCACGCCAGGGTGCGGGATACCTCTTCCAGCTGATCCTCTTCGCGGCCCCCGCATCGATCCTCCTGCTGATCGGCCTCGTCTACCCGGCCATCACCACCTTCTTCCAGTCGTTCTTCGACAAGACCGGTGACAACTTCGTCGGTCTCGAGAACTACATCTGGACCTTCACGAACCCCGAGGGGTTCTGGTCCGTGATCAACACGCTCATCTGGGTGCTTCTGGCCCCGACCATCGCCACGGCCATCGGTCTGGCGTACGCCGTCTTCATCGACCGCGCGGCGGGGGAGAAGTACCTGAAGGTGCTCATCTTCATGCCGTTCGCGATCTCGTTCGTCGGCGCCGGCATCATCTGGAAGTTCGTCTACGACTTCCGTCAGGGCGACCAGATCGGTGTGCTGAACGCGGTGGTCACGGCCTTCGGCGGGCAACCGGTCTCGTGGCTCGCGGCGTCGCCGTTGATCAACACGCTGTTGCTCGTCGTCGTCTTCATCTGGAGCCAGACGGGGCTGGCGATGGTCATCCTGTCGGCTGCCATCAAGGCCGTGCCGCCGGAGCAGAACGAGGCGGCCGAGCTCGACGGAGCCAGCGCCTGGGAGCGTTTCATCAACGTCACCGTTCCCGGCATCCGCTCCTCGCTGATCGTGGTGCTCACCACGATCGCCATCGGCGCGCTGAAGATCTACGACATCGTCGCCGTCATGACGGGCGGACGAAACGACTCGACGGTGCTCGCCTTCGAGATGGTCAACCAGCAGCAGCGTTTCCAGAGCTACGGGCACTCCGCGGCGTTGGCCGTGGTGCTGTTCATCTTCGTGCTGCCGCTGATCATCTTCAACGTCCGCCAGATCCGGAAGCAGAGGGAAGTGCGATGACCACCTCGACCGTGGTGATCGAACCCACCACCGACACACGCTCCGCACGCCAGGTCGCTCGCGACACGCGTAAGCACGAGGCCATGGCGCGCAAGCGCCTGACGTCGAAGGGCGCCACGATCGCGGCCATCGTGATCGCCTTCTTCTGGACGATTCCGACGTTCGGTCTGTTCATCACCTCGTTCCGACCGGGTTCCGACACCCAGTCGTCGGGGTGGTGGACGGTGTTCACCGACCCGTCGTTCACGCTGGAGAACTACCGCCTCGCGCTGACCTCGGGCGGGACCGCGTTGACGTTGGCGCAGTCCTTCCTCAACTCGCTCGCGATCACCATCCCGGTGGTGCTGTTCGCCCTCGCCGTCGCCTCGCTCATCGCCTATGCGTTCGCGTGGATCGACTTCAAGGGACGCAACTTCTTCTTCATCTTCATCTTCGCGCTGCAGATCGTGCCGCTGCAGATGGCCCTCGTGCCGCTGCTCAGCCTGTTCTCGCGCGGACTGACGATCAACGAGGTCACGATCTTCCCGGGCTTCGACCTGCGCGGCGTGGAGCACAGCTTCGCGACCGTGTGGATCGCGCACGTGATCTTCGCGATGCCGCTGGCGATCTTCCTGCTGCACAACTTCATCGCCGAGATCCCCGCCGAGGTCATCGAGGCGGCGCGCGTGGACGGTGCCGGCCACGGGCAGATCTTCTTCCGACTGATCCTGCCGCTGGCCGCTCCCGCTCTCGCCTCGTTCGCGGTGCTCGAGTTCATCTGGGTGTGGAACGACCTGCTCGTGGCGACGATCTTCGCACCGTCGTCCTCGTTGCCGCTGACCCAATCGTTGAACTCGTTGTCGGGGACCTGGGGCGACCAGTGGTTCCTGCAGTCCGCGGGAACGTTCATCTCGATCCTGGTTCCGCTCATCGTGTTCTTCCTGCTGCAGCGCTTCTTCGTGCGCGGTCTGCTGGCCGGAGCCACGAAGGGCTGAGCCCGTCTCGACCGAGGGGGCGCGGCATCCGGAAGGGTGTCGCGCCCCCTCGTCGTTCCCCGGCCCGCGCGCCGGTGCCCATGCATAAACGCGATCCACGCGCAGAAACACGTGCTCCTCGCGTTTGTGCGTGCAGAGGGCGTTTTTGCGTGGGGGCGGGAGCGGATGCCGTGCGGCGGACGGCCGTGGGCGAGGGGCGTGGCGGGCGTGCCGGCGCGCGAGCGCGGAGGGGGAACGGCGACCGCGAGGGCGGATGAACGCGTTTCCCTACGCATAAACGCGATCCACGCGCGGAAACGCGAGGAGGGCGCGTTTCTGCGTGCAGATCGCGTTTCTGCGTGAGGGGTGGGGAGCGGATGCCGTGCGGCGGACGGCCGTGGGCGAGGGGCCGCGGGGGTCAGGCGCTGCACGCGAGACGCGACTGGATGTCGCGCATCGCGTCGAGCTCGGCCGACTGGCCGGTCACGATCGCACCGGCGACCTCCTTGAC
>JAKOMY010000307.1 GCA_022702225.1 Microbacteriaceae bacterium
CTTCTCTCCACGGCATCCGGCCAGCCCACCCGCTAGACTGGTCCGAGAACCACAGCAACCTTTAACCCCGTCCCGTGAGGCGGAGAAGGGAGCGGCGGATGAATACGCGCACCGTCATGCACGATGCCGATATCGCCCGCGCTTTGACGCGCATATCGCACGAGATCCTGGAGTCCAACAAAGGACCGGAGGGACTCGTCCTCCTCGGCATTCCGACCCGCGGCGTCACGCTCGCGAATCGGATCGGCCCTCTCGTCAGCGAGTTCGGCGGTGCTCCCGTCGCGGTCGGCTCCCTCGACGTGACGATGTACCGCGACGATCTGCACCGCAATCCCACGCGGTCCCCGCGGAAGACCGAGATCCCCGCCGGGGGCATCGACGGCAAGACGGTCGTGCTGATCGACGACGTGCTGTTCTCGGGCCGCAGCATCCGTGCCGCCCTCGACGCTCTGCAGGACATCGGCCGCCCCGCCGCCGTGCGCCTTGCGACGCTGATCGACCGCGGTCACCGCGAACTGCCGATCCGCCCCGACTTCGTGGGCAAGAACCTCCCCAGCGCCCGTGACGAGCGCGTGAACGTGCGCCTCGCCGAGATCGACGGCGTCGAGGAGGTGACGATCGAATCATGAGGCACCTCCTCGACACGCAGCGCCTCGGGCGCGATGACGCCCTGCAGATCCTCGACGTCGCCGAAGACATGGCCGACACCCAGCGCCGCGAGGTCAAGAAGCTTCCGACCCTGCGCGGAAAGACCGTCGTCAACCTCTTCTTCGAGGACTCCACGCGCACGCGCATCTCGTTCGAGGCCGCCGCCAAGCGCCTCTCCGCCGACGTCATCAACTTCTCGGCGAAGGGCTCGAGCGTCAGCAAGGGCGAGTCGCTCCAGGACACCGCGCAGACCCTTCAGGCGATGGGGGCGGATGCCGTGGTCATCCGCCACGGAGCCTCCGGCGCTCCTCGGACCCTCGCGACCTCCGGCTGGATCAGCGCGGGCGTGGTGAACGCCGGCGACGGCACGCACGAGCACCCGACCCAGGCCCTGCTGGACGCGTTCACGATCCGCAAGCGCCTGTTCGGCGACGACAGCCGCGGTCGCGACCTCAGCGGCATCCGGGTGACGATCGTCGGCGACGTGCTGCACTCGCGCGTCGCGCGCTCGAACGTCTGGCTGCTGCACACCCTGGGCGCCCAGGTCACCCTCGTCGCCCCGCCCACGCTCGTGCCGCAGGACGTCAGCGGTTGGCCCGTCGAGATCGACTACGACCTCGATCACGCGATCGCGGCGGGTCCGGACGCCCTCATGATGCTCCGCATTCAGCTCGAGCGCATGAGTGCCGCGTATTTCCCGACTGAACGGGAGTATTCCCGCCGGTACGGTCTCGACGCGCGGCGTTTGCAGGCTCTGCCGGACGGTAGCATTGTCCTGCACCCCGGTCCGATGAACCGGGGTCTGGAGATCTCCGCCGAAGCCGCCGATTCGCCTCGTTCGACGGTGCTCGAGCAGGTCACGAACGGTGTCTCCGTGCGGATGGCCGTTCTCTACCTGCTTCTGGCGGGCGAACGGCCCCACACCGAGAAAGAGGACCTCCGATGAGCCACGCCACCCCCCAGACGCTTCTGGTGCGCGGCGCGCGCATCGAGGGCCACGATGCCACCGATCTCCTCGTGCGTGACGGGGTCGTCGCCGAGACCGGTTCCGGTCTGTCGCACGCGGGCGCCACGGTCATCGACGCCGACGGGCTCATCGCCCTGCCCGGTCTGGTCGATCTGCACGTGCACCTTCGCGAGCCGGGGTACGAAGCGTCCGAGACGATCCTGACCGGCTCCCGGGCGGCCGCCGCCGGTGGCTTCACCGCCGTCTTCGCCATGCCCAACACCTCACCCGTGGCCGACACCGCAGGCGTGGTCGAGCAGGAGCTCGCCCTCGGCGAGGCCGCCGGCTACGTGCACGTGCAGCCGATCGGTGCCGTGACGGTGGGACAGAAGGGCGAGCGTCTCGCCGAGCTCGGCGCGATGGCCGATTCGCGCGCTCGCGTCCGCGTCTTCAGCGACGACGGGTTCTGCGTCTTCGACCCGCTCATCATGCGTCGCGCGCTGGAGTACGTGAAGGCGTTCGACGGCGTCATCGCCCAGCACGCCCAGGACCCCCGCCTGACCGAGGGCGCCCAGATGAACGAGGGCGCCGTCTCGGCCGAGCTCGGTCTCGCCGGCTGGCCCGCGGTCGCCGAGGAATCGATCATCGCCCGCGACGTCCTGCTGGCCGAGCACGTGGGCTCGCGCCTGCACGTGTGCCACCTCAGCACCGCGGGTTCGGTCGACATCATCCGCTGGGCCAAGAAGCGGGGCGTCAACGTCACCGCCGAGGTCACCCCGCATCACCTGCTGCTGACCGACGAGCTCGTGCGCGACTACGACGCCCGCTTCAAGGTCAACCCGCCGCTGCGCCGCGAAGAGGACGTCCTCGCGGTGCGCGAGGGCCTGGCCGACGGCACGATCGACATCGTGGCCACCGACCACGCTCCGCACCCCACCGAGGCGAAGGCCTGCGAGTGGGCGGCCGCGGCCAACGGCATGGTCGGACTCGAGAGCGCCCTGCGGGTCGTCCATCAGGCGATGGTCGAGACGGGCCTGATGACCTGGGCCGACGTCGCCCGGGTGATGTCGGCGACCCCGGCGCGCATCGGTCGCCTCGACGGCCACGGCACGCCCGTGGCCGAGGGACAGCCCGCCACCTTCACGCTCTACGACCCGCGCCCCTCGCGTGCGTTCGGACTCGACGATCTCGCGGGACGCAGCACGAATTCGCCCTACCTCGGCCGGGAGCT
>JAKOMY010000340.1 GCA_022702225.1 Microbacteriaceae bacterium
CACCGCCTCTCGACGGTCATCAGCGCCGACCGGATCCACGTCGTAGATGCCGGTCGCATCGTCGAATCGGGGACGCATTCCGAGCTGCTGGCTGCGGGGGGCCTGTACTCGAGCCTCGCGGCCGAGCAGCTCGCCGCCTCGTTCGTCCTCGCCGAAGAGCAGCACGACGCCGCGGGTCTCGCGCACGCCGCGCTCCCCGTCCGTCGCGCCGACGAGGCGCCTGCCTGAGCTGCGACGGTTCTGTCTGGTTCCGGTTCCGGTATCGGGTTCGTGAGATGGCATACCGCTGACAATCCGGTGTCAGCCTGCAGCGGAGATGTCAGCGTCTTGCAGTCTCGCGAACTCGGGCCGGCGCGAACTCGGGCCGGCGCGAACTCGGGCCGGCGCGAACCCGGCCGGCCCGAACCCGGCCGGCGCGAATCCGGCCGGCGCTGTGGCCGAGGGAGTGTCAGCCGGGCAGCGTCTCGAGGAACGCCTCGAGCGCGATGCTGTAGGCCGGGTCGGGGTGCGTCTCGGCGATGCGGTGCAGCGGCGGAAGGTCGAGCGTGCGGATCAGGGCTCCGCGCTCCTTCACCGCAGCCTCGGCCCCGGCCTCGCGCAGCACCGCGATCCCCTCACCGAGCGCGTCGAGATAGTCGCGCAACACGTCGAGCTCACCGAGCCGCTGGGTGATCGACCCGCCCTCTCGGCGCTGACGCCAGTCGACGACGACGTCGGGGATGACATCGAACGCGGTTGCCCCCGTGTACATGCGCTGCGTGAGCACCTGGTCCTCGTAGTAGCGCCCCTCGGGGAAACGCAGGCCGTTGGCCCGCCAGAACTCCGCTCGGCTCATCTTCGACCACGCCACGATGTTGCCCGAGGCCGCGGGATGCTCCGCGATCGTCGTGCGCGCGCGGGCAGGAGAAGTGGATGCCGTGACCCACGGCTGCACCTCGCCCGCGGTGTAGCCGGGGGTGTCGGCATCCGGCCGCAGACGGACGTATGCGCCGACGGCGAAGTCGCTGCCGGTGCGATCGAGCGTGTCGGCCAGGCGCGTGAGCGCGTCGGGGCGGAAGCGGTCGTCGGCGTCGAGGAACGCGATGTAGGGGGTGTCGACGTGCGAGAGACCGGAGTTGCGCGCGGCACCCAGCCCACGTTGTTCGGTGTGCCGTTCGAGCCGGAAGCGGGGGTCGGTGGAGGCGGCATCGGCGAAGATGCGGGCCGTGTCGTCTGTCGAGGCGTCGTCGACGAGGACGGCGGTCCAGTGCCGGTGCGTCTGTGCGCGCAACGACCCGAGGGCTTCCTCCGCGAAGGGGGCGACGTCGAATCCGGGGACGATGACGGTGACGGGGGTGGAACTCACCCGCGCGAGCCTACGGCGGTTACAGCGACGGCGACGGCATCTGCGACGGCGTCGAGAGAACCGGTCCATCTGTGCGGCAGCGTGAAGCGCACGGCGGTGCGGGCGTCGTCGTGATCGAGACCGACGGCGAGGAGCACGTGCGAGGCCTCGTCGCTGCCCGCAGCACACGCCGAGCCGCTCGACGAGACGACTCCGCGACGCTCCAGCTCGAGCAACACGGTCTCGCCGTTCGTGCCCGGGAAGACGAAGCTGGCGGTCCCGGGGAGTCTGCGCTCGGGGTGGCCGGTGAGACGCGCGCCGGGCACCGTGGCGAGCACGCGCGCGGTGAAGGCCTCGCGCAGGGCTCCCACCCGCAGGGCATCGGCGGTGCGCTCCGCCTCGGCGAGCGTCAGCGCCGTGGCGATGGCCACCGCCCCCGCGACGTCGGGGGTGCCCGAGCGTCGACCGCGTTCCTGCCCGCCCCCGTGCAGCAGAGGCTCGAACGGGAGGCGCCCGCGCACGGCGAGGATCCCGGTGCCCTTCGGCGCACCGATCTTGTGACCGGCGACGGTCATGGCATCCGCTCCGAGTCCCGCCAGGGGGAGCCACCCGGCGGCCTGGACGGCGTCGAGATGGAGGGGAATCCCGCGTTCGTGAGCGACGGCCGCGAGGGCCGCGGCGTCCTGAACCGTTCCGATCTCGTTGTTGGCGTAGCCCACGCTGACGAGCGCCGTGTCGTCGCGCAGCATTTCGGCGAGCGCCTCGGGCATCAGCGAGCCGGTGTCATCGACCGGAGCGTGGGTCACGCGCACCCCGTGCAGGCGTGACAGGTAGTCGGCCGAGGCCAGCACGGACTCGTGCTCGATCGCCGTCGTCACGAGGTGCGAACGCCCCGACCCCAGCACGAGCCCCTTGATCGCGGCGTTGTTCGACTCGGTGCCGCCGGAGGTGAAGATCACGTCTCCCGCGCGGAAGCCGAGGACGGCCGCGACCTGCGCGCGAGCCTCGTCGAGAGCGGATGCCGCAGCTTCACCGACCTCGTGGTGGCTCGACGGGTTGCCGAAGAACCGCGTGAGGAAGGGGGCCATGGCCTCGAGCACCTCGGGGCGCACGGGGGTGGTGGCGGCGTTGTCCAGGTACAGGCTCACGCCGTCTCGATGCGGATGTCCAGGCCCAGATCGAGGGCGGATGCCGAGTGCGTCAGCGCGCCGACCGAGATGACATCGACGCCGGTCTCGGCGATGGCGCGCACGGTCTGAAGCGTCACGCCCCCCGAGGCCTCGACCTGGGCTGCTCCGGCGACACGGGCGACACCTGTGCGCAGATCGTCGAGTGAGAAGTTGTCGAGCATGATCGTGCCGACGCCGGCGGCGAGCACCGCGTCGATCTGCTCGAGCCGGTCGACCTCGACCTCGACGTGCGTGGTGTGGGGGAGTCGCGCGATGGCGCTCTCGAGTGCCTGCGTCACCGACAGTCCGCTCGCGGTCAGCACCGCGAGGTGGTTGTCCTTGGCCATGACGGCATCCGACAGCGAGAAGCGATGATTGTGGCCGCCGCCGTCGCGGACGGCCTGACGTTCGATCGCGCGCAGGCCCGGCGTGGTCTTGCGCGTGTCGACGATGCGGGCGCCGGTGTGGGCGACCTCGGCGACGTAGCGCGCGGTGAGGGTTGCGATGCCCGACATGCGCTGCACGAAGTTGAGACCGATGCGCTCGGCCGTGAGCACGCCTCGCGCGGGTCCGGTGACCACGGCGAGGGTGTCGCCGGGAGCGAACCGCTCGCCGTCGGCGATCTGCATCTCGACGGTGATCGAGGAGTCGGTGAGCGTGAAGGCGGCGACGAACACCGCAGAGCCGCTGAACACGCCCTCGACGCGGGAGACGAGCTCGGCGCGCGCGGTCGCGTGTTCCGGGATGAGCGTCTCGCTGGTGAGGTCGCCCCAGGGGGCGTCCTCGTCGAGGGCTGCCGAGACGATCCGGTCGATCGTGGCGCGGGTCAGCATGCGAGGACCTCCTGGGGTTCGATGAGGGATGCCGAGGACTCGGTATCGGAGCGGAAGTGCGCGCCCACCGAGGTCTCGCGCGCACGGGCGGCGGCCACGACGTGCGTGGCGAGGAGGAGGAGGTTCGCGTCTTCGACGCTGTGCGGTGCGGCGTCGGCATCCCACGCGGCGAGCACCGCGGCGGCGCGCCTCAGACCTGCGGCTTCGCGCACGAGACCCGCCTCGGCCCACATGAGCTCCTGCAGGGCGCGGCGCGAGAAGGGGGGAGCGTCCACCGCGGGGGCGACGTCGAGAGGCGGGACCTCGCGCACGGGGAAGCCCGGCCACTCGCCGCCGCGAGCCACGGCGTCTCCGGCTCGCGCTCCGAACACCGCTCCTTCGAGGAGCGAGTTGGACGCCAAGCGGTTCGCCCCGTGCACGCCGGTGCGCGCCGCCTCTCCGACCGCGTAGAGCCCGGGCACGGTGGTCCGTCCGTCGAGATCGGTGACGATCCCGCCCATGAGGTAGTGCGCCGCGGGGGTCACAGGGATCGGATCGCGGCTCCAGTCGAGCCCGCGATCGCGCACCGCGGCGTCGATCGTGGGAAAGCGCCGTGCGAGTCGCTCGGAGCCCAGGGCAGTGGCATCCAGCCGGACGGGCCGACCGTCCTGTGTGGTCATCGCCCGGGCGTTGGCGCGGGCGACGATGTCGCGCGGGGCGAGTTCGCCGTCGGGGTGGGAGTCGAAGGTGAACCGGCGGCCGGTGTCATCGATGAGCACGGCGCCCTCTCCGCGCACCGCCTCCGAGACGAGGAACGGGATGCCGACGGCCAGGGCCGTGGGATGGAACTGCACGAACTCGAGGTCGGCGACAGCGGCTCCCGCGCGCAACGCCGCGGCGATCCCGTCCCCGGTGGCGCCGAGGGGGTTGGTGGTGTGGGAGTAGAGCTGGCCCGCGCCTCCGGTGGCGAGGATGACCGCGTCGGCATCGAGGCGCTCGCCGCCGTCGAGCTCGACGCCCGTCACCCGGCCCCCCGCGACGACCAGGTCGCGCAGAAGGGCGTGCTCGCGAACCTCGATAGCTGCGGCACGCACGGCTGCACCGAGAGCGGCCTGGATGGCGGCGCCGGTCGCGTCGCCGCCGGCGTGCAGGACGCGGGGGACCGCATGAGCGGCCTCGAGCCCGCGCGAGAAGTCGCCGTCGTCGGCGCGGTCGAAACCGACCCCGCGCGCGACGAGCTCCGCGATCCGCTGCGGTCCTTCGCCGACCAGCACGTCGACGGCGGCGGGGTCGCTAAGTCCCGCGCCCGCGGTGATCGTGTCGGCCGCGTGGGAGCCCGCCGAGTCGGTGGGAGAGGTCACCGCGGCGATCCCGCCCTGCGCCCACCGCGTGTTCGTGTCGGGCAGGGCGCCCTTCGTCACGACCGTGACACGGCATCCGTTCTCGAATGCGTGCAGCGCCGCCGTGAGACCGGCGATGCCGCTGCCCACCACGACGACGGTGATCACTTCACCGCACCGTTCGGTTTCGCAGCGAGCATGCGCTCGAGCGCGACGGTGGCGGGCTCGGCGACGTCGGTGGGGACGGTGATGCGGTTGACGACGGTGCCTTCGACGAGCGATTCGAGCACCCACGCGAGATAGCCCGGGTGGATGCGGTACATCGTCGAACAGGGGCAGACGACCGGGTCGAGGCAGAAGATCTCGTGCTGCGGGTACTGGGCGGCCAAGCGCTGCACGAGGTTGATCTCGGTGCCGATCGCGAAGGTGGTGGGTTCGGTCGCCGCGGCGATGGCCCTGCGGATGATGTCCGTCGAACCCGCCTCATCGGCGGCATCGACCACGTCCATCGGGCATTCCGGGTGCACGATCACGCGGACGCCGGGGTGCTCGGCGCGCGCCTTGTCGATCTGGTCGACGGTGAAGCGGCGGTGCACCGAGCAGAAGCCATGCCACAGGATGACGCGGCTGTCGATGATCTGAGCGTCGGAGGAGCCGCCGAGGGGCTTGCGCGGGTTCCACATCGGCATCTGCTCGAGGGGCACACCCATCGCCTTGGCGGTGTTCCGGCCCAGGTGCTGATCCGGGAAGAACAGCACCCGGCGTCCCCGTGCGAACGCCCACTCGAGCACCGTACGGGCGTTGGAGGAGGTGCAGACGATCCCGCCGTGACGCCCCACGAAGCCCTTGATGGCCGCGCTCGAGTTCATGTACGTCACCGGGATCACGGGGACCAAGCCCTCGGCATCCGGGGTCTCGAGATCACCCAGCACGTCTTCGAGCTGTTCCCAGCACTCCTCGACCTGGTCGATGTCGGCCATGTCGGCCATGGAGCAGCCGGCGGCGAGGTTCGGGAGAATCACCGCCTGCTCGGGGCGCGAGAGCAGGTCGGCGGTCTCGGCCATGAAGTGCACCCCGCAGAACACGATGGCCTCGGCCTCGGGGCGGTCCTTCGCGGCGTTGGCGAGCTGGAACGAGTCGCCCACGTAGTCGGCGTGTCGCACGACCTCTTCGCGCTGATAGAAGTGCCCGAGCACGACGACTCGGTCGCCGAGCGTCTCTTTCGCCGCGCGGATGCGGGCGTCGAGCTCGTCGTCGGACGCGTCGCGGTACCGCTGCGGCAGCTCGCCCTGCCGAGGCGCTCCGGTGGGGATGACGTCGCCCATCGACGAGCCGGGGCCGTAGCCGGGGCGCGTGTCGAAGTCCCAGGGCCCGACCGCGAGATCGGTGGTGCAGGTCGCGTCGGTGGAGGCGCCGGCGACGATCGCCTGGATCGCGTGGTCGACGCTCGGGTCGATCGCGGGACGGGGCTGCAGGGTGAGGGGGGTGGCGGACATGGGCGTTCCGATCAGTGACGGGAGGGGAGCGGGCCGCGGTCGGCGAGCTCCACATCGCGGTTGTAGCGGTACAGGCGGGCGGGACGATGGCTTCCGGTGCGGAAGCGCTCGGTCGGGATGAGCGTGTCGGAGATGTCGACCTGCCGACGGAAGTTGGCGGGATCGAGCCGTCTGCCGAGAATCGACTCGGTCACCTCGCGCAGGTCGGCGAGCGTGAACTCGTCGGGCAGCAACCCGTGCGCGATGCGGCTGTAACCGGCCTTGTTGCGCAGGCGCCAGAGCGTGTACTCGACGATGTCGTTGTGGTCGAAAGCCAGGGCCGGCAGGTCGGTCGCGTCGAACCATTCCACGTTCTCGGGCGCATCGCCCTCCCGCGCGTGCGCGGCGACCTGCGCATCGACCTCGTCGGAGCGCAACAGTGCCCAGTACACGATCGAGACCACGCGCGTGGGGGAGCGGTCGACGGCCCCGAACGCGTAGAGCTGCTCGAGATAGCTGGGGGTGAGGCCGGTCGTCTCGGCGAGGGTGCGGGATGCCGCTGTGTCGAGCTCTTCGGTTGCGTCGAGCCAGCCGCCGGGCAGCGCCCACCTCCCATCGAACGGGTCGCGGGTGCGGCGGACGAGGGGGAGGGACAGGACCGGTTCGTCGTGTTCGTTCCGGCGGACGCTGAAGATGACGGTCGACACCGCGACGCGCACGTCGGCGTCGCGGGACTCGGGGCGAGGGGTTCGTGTCATGGTGACCATATCTCCGGGATCGATCTTAGTGTCATCTCGACTCGAAGGGCGAATCCCCGATGCCGGGACGCGCGGTCCGCGCGTCGAAAGGGTTCTCCCAGACGGGCGATCTAGCCTCGATGCGAATACAGGAGGTCGGATGCCGATCGTCGACATCGCCCTGATCGCCCTTCTGGCGGTCGCACTCGTCGCGGGGCTCTCTCGGGGCTTTCTCGCCACCATCGGCTTCTTCGCGGGCCTCGCCCTCGGCGCCGTCGCCGCCTATTGGGCGCTTCCGTTCGTGGGGCAGTGGGTCACCGACCTCGCCTGGCGCGGACCCGCCATGATCGGCGCGGGCATCGCGCTGCTCGTGATCGGCTCGGGCCTCGGCAGTGCCGTGGGCGGTTTCTTCCGTCGAGGAGCCGACCGCATCAAGCTGCGCATCCCCGAGCGACTCCTCGGCGGGGTGGTCAACGTCGCGGCCGCCGCGCTCACGATCTCGTTCGTCGCCGGCTCCCTCACCCCGGTCGGGGTCCCCGTCGTCTCCGCAGCTCTCGGCTCCTCCGCGGTGGTGCGCACGATCGACAACCTGACGCCCGCTCCCGTGCGCGGCGCGCTCGCCGAGTTGCGCGGAACGATCTTCGCCGACGGTATCCCTCGCCTGGGCGAACTCATCCAGATCGGCCCCGTGCCGACCACCCCGAGCATCGCCCTCGACGATCCTGCGCTGACGCAGGCGGCGCAGTCGGTGGCGCGGATCTCGGGTACCGCGTACGCCTGCGGCATCACCTCGAGCGGCTCGGGCTTCGTGGTCGCCGACGATCGCGTGGTCACCAACGCGCACGTCGTCGCGGGGGTCGACACCCCGCTCGTGGAGCTCCCGGGCCGCCCGGCGCGCGAGGGGCGCGTCGTGTACTTCGACCCGATCGACGACATCGCCGTGATCTCGGTCGATGGACTGGATGCCGCGGCTCTGCCGATCGCCGAGACGCTCGCGGTGGGGGCTCCCGCCGTGGTGCAGGGCTACCCGGGCGGCGGTCCGTTCACCTCCGGCAGCGCGCAGATCCTGTCGGAGGGCACGGTCCCCGTCCCCGACATCTACGACGACTCCCGAGCTCCGCGCGACATCTACGCGTTGGCCGGTATCGTGCGCCCGGGCAATTCGGGCGGACCGCTTCTGACCACCTCGGGTCAGGTCGCGGGCATCGTCTTCGCCCGCTCCGACACCGATGACGACGTCGGCTACGCCATGACCCCGGCCGAGCTGGAACCCGTGATGGCCCAGATGGGGTCGTTGTCGGCACCCGTGGCATCCGGGAGCTGCACGCGCGGCTGAACCGCCTCCGCGCCTCGGGCGGTGGGGAGCGCCAACACGCTGCCCGCTTCGGGGTGCGCTTTCCGCTCCGCCGGCGACGAGGGCCGTCGGCCGCGGGGCGGGTGAAATTTCCCTCTAGCGCCCTGTATCGCTGCGTGATCTGTCTATGCTCCTGCGCATGGGGGACATCTCGATATCCGTCGATGAGGTGCGGCGGGTGGCGGCGAAGATGGTCGGCGTCGTTCCCGACGAGCCCGACGTCTGGGGCTTCTCCGTCGCCGATCAGCCCGATCTGAGTCTCGCCCTGGCGGAGTTC
>JAKOMY010000346.1 GCA_022702225.1 Microbacteriaceae bacterium
CGGCTCGTCGCATCCTGGGGCTGGAGTAGGTCCCAAGGGTTGGGCTGTTCGCCCATTAAAGCGGTACGCGAGCTGGGTTTAGAACGTCGTGAGACAGTTCGGTCCCTATCCGCTGCGCGCGTAGGAAGTTTGAGAGGATCTGACCCTAGTACGAGAGGACCGGGTTGGACGAACCTCTGGTGTGTCAGTTGTTCCGCCAGGAGCACCGCTGATTAGCTACGTTCGGGATGGATAACCGCTGAAAGCATCTAAGCGGGAAGCCGGCCTCAAGATGAGACTTCCATACCTTTATGGTGAGAGGCTCCCAGCCAGACTACTGGGTTGATAGGCCGGATGTGGAAGCGTAGTAATACGTGAAGCTGACCGGTACTAATAAGCCGATGACTTGATAACACACCTGTTTTTGGTGCTTGCGTCCACTGAGTGGTTCTCGATGTACGGTCGGGAACTCAACAATGATCATGTCGTTGTTGGTTTGTGAAACATCAATAGTGTTTCGGCGGCCATAGCGAGAGGGAAACGCCCGGTTACATTCCGAACCCGGAAGCTAAGCCTCTCAGCGCCGATGGTACTGCAGGGGGGACCCTGTGGGAGAGTAGGACACCGCCGGACTTCTTTTCAGTCGAAATGGCCACCCAACGTTGGGTGGCCATTTCGCATTTACGGGCACTTTTTCCCGGGAAGGACAGTCATGTCTACGGACGACGCGAACGATCGCAGGAGCAACGAAGGGCGCTCGGGCGACCGCGCGTCCGGGCGTGGACAGTCCTCCCGTGGCAACGATTCTTCGTCGCGGAGCGACCGCCCGTTCCGTCGCGACGGCGAAGGTTCGGGTCGTGCACGTCGTGAGGGTGACTCGCGTCCGTTCCGCCGTGAACACGATGGTGGCGCGCGCCCTTCCGGTCGCGACGGTGGCGGCACGGGTCGCTCCGCGCGTGACGGTGATCGTCCGGTTCGTCGCGATGGAGATCGGCCTGTTCGTCGGGATGGGGATCGTCCGTTCCGTGGTGACGGTGATCGTCCGGTTCGTCGCGACGGCGATCGGCCTGTTCGTCGGGATGGGGATCGTCCGTTCCGTCGCGATGGCGACCGTCCGGTTCGTCGCGATGGTGACCGTCCGGTTCGTCGGGATGGGGATCGTCCGTTCCGTGGTGACGGGGATCGTCCTGTTCGTCGCGATGGAGATCGGCCCGTTCGTCGGGATGGGGATCGTCCGTTCCGTAGTGACGGTGACCGGCCTGTTCGTCGGGATGGGGGTCGTCCCTTCCGTGGTGACGGGGATCGTCCTGTTCGTCGGGAGGGTGACCGTCCGGTTCGTCGTGATGGCGACCGGCCCGTGCGTCGGGATGGGGATCGACCGTTCCGACGTGATGGCGAGCGGCCCGTTCGTCGCGACGGTGACCGTCCGGTGCGTCGCGACGGCGATCGCCCCGTGCGTCGGGACGGGGATCGTCCCGTCCGTCGTGACGGGGATTCCCGCGGCTTCTCCGGCACGGATCGTCGTCCGACGGGCGACCGTCGTCCGGGTGCCGGGGCGCCCCGTAGGTTCGACCGCGAGGACTCGCGGGCCACGCGGCCGCCTCAGGACCGTCGCGAGCGCGGCCCCGAGATCCCCGAGGAGATCACCGCCTACGATCTGCCGGGCGCGGCGCGCAACGAGTTGAAGACCCTCAGCAAGGACAACGCCGACAACGTCGCCCGCCACCTCGCGATGGCGGCTCGTGTGATCGACGAAGACCCGGAGCTCGCCCACCAGCACGCGCTGGCGGCATCCCGAAGCGCGGGACGCGTTGGCGTGGTCCGGGAGACGGTCGCCATCACCGCTTATGCGGTGGGGGACTTCGCCCTGGCGCTTCGCGAGCTGCGCACGCACCGCCGCATCACGGGCTCCGACGACCAGCTCCCGCTCATCGTCGATAGCGAGCGCGGTGTCGGTCGTCCGGATCGTGCGCTCGAGGAGGGCCGCGCGGTCGACCGGTCGACGCTGTCGGTCCCGGTGCGCGTGCAGCTGGCGATCGCCATGTCCGGCGCGCGACTCGACCTCGGCCAGGCTGATCGCGCTCTGCAAGAGCTCGAGATCCCCGAGGCCGACCCTGACCGCGCGTTCGAATGGAGCCCCGCTCTCTTCTCCGCTCGCGCTGCGGTGCTCGAAGAGCTCGGACGCGCGGACGAAGCCGAAGAGTGGGAACGTCGGGCGTCGATCGCGGCCGACGCGCTCGACGCGGCTGCCGGTGTCGCCGACCGCGAGGTGATCGTCGTCGAGGAGATCGAGCTCATCGATGACGAAGGCGGTGTGGATGTGGCATCCGGAGTCATTCCCCTCGAGGAGGACCGAGAGGATTCGGTCGAGTCCGGAGGCGACGAGCACGTCGTCGACGTCGACGGAGAGAGTGCCCCCGTCGATGTGAACGCCGACGGAGTCGACGACGTGTCGAGTGACGAGGAAGACGCGCGATGATCTTCGGGCGCAGCACTCCTCCGCCGACGCCCCTCGACGGCATCGACGTCGTGCTGGCCGACCTGGACGGTGTCGTGTATGCCGGGCCGGGTGCTCTCCCGCACGCGGTCGACAGCCTGAACCGCGCCCAGCAGGAGGGGCGCCGGCTCGGGTACATCACCAACAATGCTTCGCGTACCGATGCGTCGGTGGCGGAGCACCTCACCTCGCTCGGGTTGCGTGTCGCTCCGGATGACGTCACGACCAGCCCGCAGGCGGCGATGCGTCTCATGCGCGATCTGGTTCCCGCGGGTTCGACCCTGCTGGTCGTCGGCGGAGAGGGCCTCGTCGTCGAGGTCGAGAAGGCGGGATTCGTCGTGACGCGCAGTGCGGACGACAATCCGGCCGCCGTCGTCCAGGGGTTCGCGCCGGACGTCGGGTGGGTCCATCTGGCGGAGGCGGCCTACGCTCTGGCCACACCGGTCGAACAGGGGGGCATTCCCTGGGTGGCGACCAACTCCGACTGGACCATTCCGCAGGCTCGTGGCATCGCGCCGGGCAATGGCACGCTCGTGTCCGCCGTGCACACGGCCGTCGGCCGACTGGCGACGATCGCAGGCAAGCCCGAGCGGCCCATCTTCGACGTCGCCGTCGCCCGTACGGGCGCGCAGACGCCGCTGTTCATCGGCGACCGTCTCGACACCGACATCCAGGGCGCGCGCACCGCGGAGATGCGGTCCTTGCTGGTGCTGACGGGGATCGATCGTCCCAAGCAGATCCTCGCGGCACCGCCCTCGCAGCGCCCGGACTACATCGTCGAAGACCTCCGGCAGTTGTTCGAGCCGTACCCCGTCACGGTCGTCAAGGGCGAACGTACCCGCGTGGGCGACGCGATCGTCGAGATCGACGGCGTCGATCTGCGGATCGTGAACGACGGAGGTCGCCAGATCGACCTCCTGCGCGCGGGGGCCGCAGCCATCTGGAACAGCGGGCGGGCGATCTTCGGCTTCCGGGTTCCCGAACAGCTCTACGCGGACCCGTTCCGCGTGCGCTGACGTCGTAGCATGGCATCCATGTCCGACAGCTCCGCCCCGGATGCCGCCGGGCTCATCGATCGGCTGCGCCTCATCGAGGAGCAGCCCCTCGACACCCGCGCGGCCGCCTACGCCGCCGTGCACGAGGAACTGGCTCGACGCCTCGAGTCCGCACCCGCCGATCCGTCCTCGCCGTCGTGACCTCGCGCCTCGATGCCGAACTCGCCGCGCGGGGACTCGCGCGCTCGCGCTCGCACGCGGCGCAGCTGATCTCGGGCGGCCTCGTGACCGTGAACGGACGCGCGGTGGTCAAAGCGGCGGCTCAGGTCGAGGCCGAGAGCGTCATCGAGGTCGCCGGCGCGGACCACTACGTCAGCCGCGGCGCTCACAAGCTGCTCGCGGCTCTCGATGCCTTCGGCCTGGAGGTGCGGGATCGCGTCGCCCTCGACATGGGGGCATCGACGGGCGGCTTCACGCAGGTCCTCCGCGAACGTGGGGCGCGACCGGTGATGGCCGTGGATGTCGGGCACGGACAGTTATCCACCGTCATCGAGGCGGACCCCGACGTGGTGTCGGTCGAGGGGTATAACGTGCGGTTCATGACCGCCGACTCTCTCGCCCACGCCACCGGCGTCGCCGAGCGCGCCACCGTGGTGACGGGGGATCTCTCTTTCATCTCGCTGGAGCACGTGCTGCCCGCCGTGGTCGCCACGGCAGCACCCGACGCCGACATCGTGCTGCTTGTGAAGCCGCAATTCGAAGTGGGGCGTACGTCGGTGAAGGGCGGGCTCGTGACCGACCCGGCGCTGCGCGCGGATGCCGTGCACGGCGTCCTCTGGGCGGCATGGGATGCGGGGCTGAAGACCGCGGGTCTGATCGCGTCCCCCGTCGTCGGCACGCATGGCAACCAGGAGTACGTCGCGTGGTTCTCGGCCACTCGGGGCAGCGACCCCTCAGAATGGGAGAGCACCGTGACCCGACTGACCGGAAGCCGATGACCCCCAGCGATCGCCGAATCCTCCTCGTCGTCCACGCGCGCCGTGACGACACCGTCCATGCCGCCGAGCGCATCCTGACCGCCGTGCGGTCTGCCGGTGCCACACCGGTGGTGTCCGCGGAGGACCGGCCCGAACTGGCGGAGCGGCTTTCGCTCGACGGCGTGCAGACCCTCGGCGTCGACGTGGGTATCGATGAGATCGAGCTGGCGATCGTCCTGGGCGGCGACGGCACGATTCTGCGGGCGGCCGAGGTCGTCCGCGGTGGAACGGTCCCCATCCTCGGGATCAACATGGGCCACGTCGGCTTCCTCGCCGAGATCGAACGCGACGACATGGACGACGCCGTGCGCCGGGTGATCGACCGCGACTATGTCGTGGAAGAACGTCTCGCTCTCGCCGTGCGTGTCCTCGACGCCGACGACGAGGTCATCTTCGAGACCTGGGCCCTGAACGAGGCCACCGTCGAGAAGGCCAGCCGGGAGCGGATGCTCGAGGTCGTCATGGAGGTCGACGGACGACCGCTGTCGTCGTTCGGATGCGACGGCATCGTCGTGGCGTCCCCGACCGGGTCGACCGCCTACAACTTCTCGGCCGGGGGGCCCGTCATCTGGCCGACGGTCGAGGCCATCGCCGTCGTCCCCCTCTCGGCGCATGCTCTGTTCGCCCGCCCGCTGGTGGTCAGCCCCGACGCCATGGTGGCCGTCGAGGTGCTCGAGCGCACCAGCGGCAGCGGCATCCTGTGGTGCGACGGTCGTCGCTCGCACGAGCTGCCCCCGGGCGCCCGCGTGATGGTGCGCCGTTCGTCGCGCCCCGTCCGCCTCGCACGCCTTCACCCCGCGGCCTTCACCGACCGCCTCGTCCGCAAGTTCCGACTCCCGGTCACGGGGTGGCGTGGGATGCCGGGGGGTGCGGCGTGATCGAGGAGATGCGGCTGCGCGACCTCGGGGTCATCGCCGACGCGACGCTTCCGATCGGGCGGGGCTTCACCGCCATCACCGGTGAGACCGGCGCGGGAAAGACGATGGTGGTGACCGGCCTGGGACTGCTGCTCGGCCAGCGCGCGGATTCCGGCGCGGTGCGCAAGGGGGCGGCTCAGGCTGCCGTCGAAGGCGTGTGGCTCGTCCCCGAAGAAGGGGTGGTCGCCGCGCGCGTACGCGAGGCCGGCGGCGACGTCGAGCCCGTCGGCGGCGGGTCCGCCGAGCTCTATCTCGGACGCACCGTCTCGAGCGAGGGGCGTGGCCGAGCCACCGTCGGCGGCCGTACGGCCCCCGCGGGGGTTCTCGCCGACCTGGCCGACGACCTCGTGGTCGTGCACGGGCAGTCCGACCAACTGCGTCTGAAGTCCTCGTCGGCCCAGCGCGACGCCCTCGACCGCTTCGGCGGTGAGCCCGTCGGCGCCGCTCGGACGGCGTACCGCGCCGCCTGGGACGTCTGGCGCAGGCTGGATGCCGAACTGACCACCCTCACCGCGGACCGCGATGAGCGGGCGCGCGAGGCGGAGCGACTGCGCGCGGCCATCGCCGAGATCGAGGCCGTGGCTCCCGTCGCCGGCGAGGAGGAGGAGCTGGCTCGCCGAGCCGAGCGCCTCGCCAACGCCGAGGACCTGCGCGTCGCCGCCGTGACGGCGCACGCCGCTCTGTCGAGCGAGGACGGCTCACCCGATGTCGTGACGCTTCTGGCGGAGGCCCGCCGGGCCCTCGAGCGGATCTCGGGCAGCGATGAGGCGCTCGCGGAGATCGGCGCCCTCGTCACCGATCTCGGGTACCGCGCGACCGATGCCTCCGTCGCCCTGTCGGGCTACCTCGCCGATCTCGATGAGTCCGGCCCGCACGAGCTGGCCGCGGTGGACGAGCGGCGTGGCGTGATCGCGGGGCTCGTCCGCGCGCACGGTTCCGTGGACGCGGCGATCTCGTTGCTCGAGACGGGCTCGGCCCGCCTGGTCGAGCTCGACGACGACGGCGACCGTCTGCAGCGCCTCGAGACGCAGCGCGACGCGGCCGCCGCCGAGCTCGACGCGGCAGCGGAGGCGTTGACGGCCGCGCGACGCGAGGCCGCCGAACGGCTGGGCGCTGCCGTCACCGAGGAGCTGCACGCGCTCGCTCTTCCCGACGCCCGTCTGAGCGTCGACGTGGCGCCCGCGACCCCGGCCGGTCATGGCCGCGACGAGGTCGCGATCCTGCTCGCTCCGCACCCGGGCGCCGACCCTCGGCCCGTCTCGCGGGGGGCGTCGGGTGGAGAGCTGAGCCGTGTCATGCTCGCGATCGAGGTCGTCATCGCGGGTGTCGACCCCGTTCCGACCTTCGTCTTCGACGAGGTCGACGCCGGTATCGGCGGTGCAGCGGCGATCGAGGTCGGCCGTCGTCTCGCCCGGCTCGCCGAGTCTTCGCAGGTGATCGCGGTCACGCACCTCGCCCAGGTCGCGGCCTTCGCCGGGAACCACCTGACGGTCGTCAAGGGGAACGACGGAGCGGTCACGGCATCCAGTGTCCGCCGCTTGGACGGTGCGGAACGCGAAGCCGAGATGGCCCGCCTGTTGTCGGGGCTCAGCGATTCGGATGCCGCTCTGACCCACGCCCGCGAGCTGCTGGAGACCGGGCGATCCCGATGAGGCGACCGACGAGGACGAGCCGGGCAGCCGGTGGCCCTCGTCGTCGACGGACGGGTCTGATCTGACATTCGCCGCCGGTCCGTTCTCTTCGGCGGCGACGTCGAGCTGATGCTTTCGCCCTCTGTGCGCTCGTCTCCACCCCTGTGGTCGGCACACGCCGACGCGGCATCGTCACGCGAACGTGACGTGGATGTCGGAGGGGGGTGCGACACTCGGAGTCGAACCCCCACACGCGACTGATAGGATCGAAGCCCGTGATGCAGACTTCGGACGCGGGACAATCAGACGGCACGACTTTCACGACGAAGCACATCTTCGTCACCGGAGGTGTCGTCTCCTCCCTGGGAAAGGGCCTGACGGCGGCAAGCCTCGGCAACCTCCTCACGGCTCGCGGTCTCCGCGTGGTCATGCAGAAGCTCGACCCGTATCTGAACGTCGATCCCGGAACGATGAACCCGTTCCAGCACGGAGAGGTCTTCGTCACCGATGACGGCGCCGAGACCGATCTCGACATCGGCCACTACGAGCGCTTCCTCGACATCGAGCTGAGCCAGGCGGCCAACGTCACCACCGGCCAGATCTACTCGCAGGTCATCGCGCGCGAGCGTCGGGGCGAGTACCTGGGCGACACCGTGCAGGTCATCCCGCACATCACCGACGAGATCAAACGCCGCATGCGCCTTCAGGCGAGCGAGCAGCCGCAGCCCGACGTCATCATCACCGAGATCGGCGGCACCGTCGGCGACATCGAGTCGCAGCCCTTCATCGAGTCGGCTCGTCAGATCCGCCACGAGCTCGGACGAAAGAACGTCTTCTTCGTGCACGTCTCGCTGGTCCCCTTCATGGGAGCCTCGGGAGAGCAGAAGACCAAGCCCACCCAGCACTCCGTCGCCACCCTGCGTTCGATCGGTATCCAGCCCGACGCGCTCGTACTGCGCAGCGACCGGCCGGTCACCGAGTCGAACAAGCGCAAGATCGCGCTCATGTGCGACGTCGACGAAGATGCCGTGGTCAACGCGATCGACGTCCCGAGCATCTACGACATCCCCTCGATGCTGAACGACCAGGGCCTCGACGGGCACATCGTCGACGCCCTCGACCTCGACAAGGCGAGCGACGTCGACTGGTCGCGCTGGCAGCGCGTCCTGCAGGCGGTGCACAATCCCAAGCACGAGGTCACGATCGGTCTCGTCGGCAAGTACATCGACCTGCCCGACGCCTACCTCTCGGTCACCGAGGCCATCAAGGCCGGTGGTTTCGGCCAGGAGACCCACGTGAAGATCACGTGGATCCCCTCCGACCAGTGCGAGACGCCCGAGGGCGCCGCCAAGGCGCTGGGCGCGGTCGACGGCATCATCGTTCCGGGCGGCTTCGGCATCCGCGGCATCGAGGGCAAGCTCGGAGCCCTGCGCTTCGCGCGAGAGCAGGGCATCCCGACGCTCGGCATCTGCCTGGGCCTGCAGTGCATGGTCATCGAGTACGCGCGGACGGTCGCCGGTCTCGACGGGGCGTCGTCGAGCGAGTTCGATCCCGACACCGCGCACCCGGTCGTGGCGACGATGGCCGAGCAGGTCGACATCCTGCAGAGCGGCGACCTGGGCGGCACGATGCGCCTCGGGCTCTACCCGGCAGCCCTCTCGGAGGGATCCCTCGCCGCGGAGGTCTACGGATCGAGCACCATCTCGGAGCGCCACCGCCACCGCTACGAGGTCAACAACGCCTACCGCCAGCAGCTGAGCGACGCGGGCCTGGTGTTCTCGGGCGTGAACCCCGATCTCGACCTCGTCGAGTTCGTCGAGCTGCCGCGTGACGTGCACCCGTACTACATCGCCACCCAGGCCCACCCTGAATTGCGCTCGCGGCCGACCGAGCCGCACCCGCTCTTCCGCGGTCTCGTCGCGGCGGCGTTGGATCGTCACCGCTCGAGCGAGCTGTTCGACGTCGAAGAGGACTGACGTGGAGGAGCTGCGCGACGAGAAGGTCGACCTCGAGCTGGTCTCGACGGACCTCGTCTACGAAGGCGCCGTCTGGGACGTGCG
>JAKOMY010000375.1 GCA_022702225.1 Microbacteriaceae bacterium
GCGGCACCCGCGACCACCGTCGTCGCGCCCCAGTACACGCTCGGTTCGAGGCTCGCCGCCCCGCCCAGGTCATTGGCGCGGACGGCCCAGACATCGAGAGCCACGAAAGCGATCCCGAGCAACGCGATGCCCTCGGAGGTGGCGCCGAGACCGCGTCGGCGCAGGAACGACGCGGTGGCGATGATCGCGGCCGTGACGAGTCCGATGATGACGGAGCGCAGGACGAGGCCGCCGCTGATCCACGCGACGGTGAGGAAGAAGGCCGCGGCCACGGCGAGGAGGACCACGCCGACCGACAGGAGGAAGACCTGGACGCTCGAACGCCGGGGCGCGGACGGCCCCGCGGGGACGGGTGAGGACGGCTCCACGGGGGGAACACCGTCGGACGGAGGCACGGCCGGGGAGCCTGGTCCCGACTGGACCAGCGGCCCCGGGGGGATCACCGGCCCCGACGGTGGCGCGAACACCACGTCGGCGGCTGCGACCGGAGCCGATGCCATCGTCGAGAGTGGTGCGGGCGCAGCCGCGATCGAGTCGCCCGGGGGCGCCGCCACCGGGGATGGCAGCACCGGGTGGAGCTCGGGCGCCGGGGGAGCCGGCATCCGCTCGTCTTCTGCGCGGGCTGCCGCAGCCGCGGCCTCCGCATCACGGTGCACCCGCATGAGGACGTCGGCGCGCTCGTCGACGAGCGCGACGATCCGCTGGGACAGTTCGAGCACACGCGCCGTGCGCGCATCGGTCAGGTCGAGGCCGCAGGAGGCACACGGGGATGCGGCGATCGGCGTGAAGCACGACGGGCAGCGCGAGGTGTCGACGAGTGCGCCCGGCCCCGGCGGCCACGCGAACCCGGAGAGTTGTGCCCCAGCGTCGACTTCCGTCATCGTGCCCCCTCGGCGTCGGTCGTCGCCCCAGGCTAGCGAAGTGCGAGGGCGGCGCCGAGGTTGTCCACCGCGTCCTTCCTCCCCAACCGGGGCGGCGAGCTCAGTGGCGCGGCGCGGAGCCCCCTGTCGTCTCTTCGAAGACCGTCTCTCCTGCCCGCACGGTCCGTACGACGCGCGCGCTCAGCAGCGTGGCCGCGCCCTCGGCGAAGGGGTCGGCGTCGAGTACGGCGAAGTCCGCCGCGAAACCGGGGGCCAGCCGGCCGCGCCAGTCACCGTCGCCCACCGAGGCCGCCGTGTCGCGCGTGGCGTGGGCGATGCTGTCGGCCAGCGGCAGGGCGAACTGGGGATGCACCGCCGGAACCGACGTGTCCAGCGCCGAGGCCCGGGTCGTCGCGACGTACATGTTCGCGAGAGCGTCGTACGGGGCGGTCGGGGCGTCGGTCGAGAAAGCCAGCAGCGTCCCCGCCTGCTCGTACTCCGGCCACGCGAAGGCTCGGTCGGCGCGCTCGTCGCCCAGCATGGCGGCCCAGTTCGGGTAGATCGCCGGGTCGGCGTGCACGGGCTGCATGGATGCCGTGACCCCGAGGCGTGCCATCCGCTCGGCGGTTCCGGGAGCGGCGTACTCGAGGTGCTCGATGCGGTGGCGCCGGGGCAGCTCGCCGTTGGCGGCGTAGGCGCGCTCGAGCGCGGTGAGTGCGTCGTCGCTCGCGGCGTCGCCGATCGCGTGCATGGCGATCTGCAGGCCCGCGGCGTCGGCGGCGCCCACGACCGGCGCGAGGTCGATGAGGGGCCAGATGGGTGCGGCGTTCGATCCGTCGGCGTAGGGCGCGCCCATCGCCGCCGTGCACGCGTCGATCGTGCCGTCGAGGATGAGCTTGATACCCACCACCCGCACCCACGACGATCGGGTGCGCTCCACCAGCTCGATCACGCGGTCGATCTGCGCGAGGTTCTGTTCGCGATCGCCCGTGTTCTCGACGAGCCAGTGCGCGGCGAGCCGGATCGGGAGCGTGCCACCGTGCCGCTCCGCCGCCCGCTCGAACGCGGCGAGGCCGTGCTCGTTGAACGCCATGTCCACCACGCCGACCACCCCGGCGCGCACGTATGCGTCGATGACGCGATCGACCGCCGCATCGCGCTCGGCGTCGGTCGTCGAGGAGTCGCGGCGAGCCCAGGCGTACCGGGTCGCGGCCGTCTCGAAGAGCATGCCGTTCGGCTCCCCGTCGACGTCGCGGCCGATCTCGCCCCCGAGCGGGTCGGGAGTGTCCCGAGTGATGCCGAGTTCGGCCAGAGCGGCGGAGTTCACCCAGCACGAGTGGTAGTCGTTGGCATCCAGGTACACGGGGACGTCGGAGACGACGGCGTCGATCATCGCCGCGGTCGGAGCCCCGCCGGGGACCGAGTCGAAGAGCCACCCGCGACCCCAGATCGCCGTCGCATCGGGCGCTGCGTCGCGCGCCTCGCGAAGGAGCGCCTGGATCGCATCGAGCGAACGCGCGTCGGTCAGCGGCACCTGCGCCAGGGCCGCGCCCATCATCAGCAGGTGGGTGTGGGCGTCGGTGAAGCCCGGGAGCACCACGGCTCCCTCCAGGTCGACCACCGTGTCTGCGGCGAACGCCAGCGCCTCGGATCCGATGGCGGCGATCGTCTCGCCGTCGACGGCCATGGCATCCGTCCACTGCCGACTCGGATCGGTGTGGGCGGTGAAGATCCGCCCCCCGCGGTAGAGCGTGCGCGTCATGCTGCCTCCTTCGCGGCGCGCTCGAGCCGTCGGGAGAGCACGCCGATGATGCCGGCCGGAACGGCCAGGACGAAGCTCGCCAGGGCGAGCGTGAGGGCGAAGCCCTGGTATCCCAGGAGCCCCACCAGGGATGCGCCGATCACCGGCGTGAGCGCCGAGCCGACGAGGTAGGTCGCCAGCAACGGACCGGACCACCGACCGTCGACGTCGAGGGCCGAAGCGGTGGCGACGAAGTACATGAAGGCGACCGCGTAGATCGTGTTCCACGCGATGAAGACCACGACGAAAAGGGTCGGGTCGGACACGGAGCCTTCGACGATCTTCAGGATGCCGCCGGCCACCAGCAGCACGACGAGCGGGATGCCTCGACCCAGGCGATCGCCGACCGCGACGAGGG
>JAKOMY010000389.1 GCA_022702225.1 Microbacteriaceae bacterium
TCCTCGGCTACACGTTCATGTTCATCGCGGTCGTCGACATGTCGGCCATGGCCGGCTACATCGGCGGCGGCGGCCTCGGAAACTTCGCGATCATCTACGGCTACCAGCAGTTCAACCAGCAGGCGACCTGGGTGACCGTGGCGATCATCGTCGTCATCGTGCAGGCCGGGCAGCTCATCGGCAACGCGCTCGCGCACCGCATCCTGCGTCGCTGACGGAGCCGCCGCCCGGCGCGCATCCGTGTTCGCGCCGAGTCCCCGCGCGCCGGGCATGCGCCGGGGCGGTGCCCGCGCCGCACCCGGGCCCGCGCCCGTCTGCCCTCGAGTGTCCAAAACACCCGGACGATTTTCGAGATCGTCCGGGTGTTTTGGACACTCAACCGTAGGGGGCGGCGCGTACCCGACCCCGGGAGCGCAGCGAGCGGCCCAACCCGGGCGGCCCCGCATACGCTCGGAACATGAGCCTTCTCCGCACGCTCGCCCGCTGGCTCCTCGGCGCCGCATTGCTCTTCACCGGCACCGCGCACCTCACGTTCGCACGCGATGATTTCGTCGCTCAGGTGCCGTCTTGGCTTCCGCTTCCGGTCGACGTCGTCGTCGTGGCATCCGGGGTCGTCGAGATCGCTCTCGGGCTCGCGCTCGTCGTGCTCAGCCGCTGGCGCGTGGCCGTCGGGTGGATCGTCGCGGCCTTCTTCGTCGCGATCTTCCCCGGCAACATCGAGCAGTTCGTGCGGGGTACCGATGCCTTCGGGCTCGACACCGACCTCGCCCGCGGCATCCGGCTGCTCTTCCAGCCCCTGCTGGTGGTCTGGGCGCTGTGGTCGACCGGAGCCTGGAAGCACTGGCGGACACGGCGGCGGGCCCCGGCGAAGGAGTGATCTCCGACCCCGCCGTCCAGTCGGGTCAGCCTCGCGCCTGCTCCTCGCGCAGCACCTCGGCCAGCACGTCGAGTCCGCGATGGGCGTCGGCGTCGCCGATCACGGCGGGCGGCACCACGTGCACGCGATTGTCGGCGGTGAAGCCCAGCACGCCCTTCTCGAGCATCGCGGCCTTGATCGCGCCGATCCGTGCGGCCGGCAGGGGCTCGCGGGTCACCTGATCGGCGACGAGCTCGACCGCCCAGAACACGCCGCGGCCGCGCACCTCGCCGACCAGCGGTGACTCCTCCGCGAGCTGGCGCAGGCGCGGGCCGATGACCTCCGCGCCGATACGTCGGGCGTTCTCGATCACGCCCTCGTCGGCCATCGCCTGTTGGGCGGCGACGATGGATGCCGCGGCGAGCGGGTGACCCGAGTACGTCAGGCCGCCGGGGAAGACGCGGTCGTCGAACACCGAGGCCACGGCATCCGAGATCGCTACTCCGCCCACCGGCACGTATCCGGAGTTCACACCCTTGGCGAAGGTGATGAGGTCGGGGCGGACGCCGAACGCGTCGAACGCGAACCACTCACCCGTCCGGGCGAAGCCAGCCATCACTTCGTCGAGGATGAGCAGGATGCCGTAGCGGTCGGCGATCGCGCGGACGCCCTCGAGGTAACCGGGCGGGGGCACGAGAACGCCCGCGGTGCCCGGGATCGTCTCGAACAGGAACGCCGCGATCGTGTCGGGCCCCTCGGCCTGCACGGTTCGCTCTAGGTGGCGGAGCGCACGCTCGCACTCCTGCTCGGGGGTGTCCGCCCAGAACTCCGACCGGTAGAGGTAGGGGCCGAACACGTGCACGTGGCCGCGCGAGTACTCGTTGGGCATGCGGCGCCAGTCGCCGGTTGCCACGATCGCCGAGCCGGTGTTGCCGTGGTACGAGCGGTAGTGCGACACCACCTTGTCGCGGCCGGTGGTCAGGCGGGCCATGCGGATGGCGTTCTCGTTGGCATCCGCCCCGCCGTTGGTGAAGAAGACCTTCGAGAAGCCCTCGGGAGCCCGATCGAGGATGAGTTCGGCCGCGTGCACGCGCACCTCGCTGGCGTGCGCGGGCGCGACGGTCGTCAGCTGCGCGGCCTGCTCCTGGATGGCCGCGACGACCTTCGGATGCTGGTGCCCGATGTTGACGTTGACCAACATGCTCGAGAAGTCGAGGTAGCGGCGGCCGTCGGCATCCCACACCTCGACGCCGGAGCCGCCCGCGAGGGGGAGCCGAGCGAGGGTGCCCTGGGCCGACCACGAATGGAAGACGCTCGTACGGTCGCGGTCGCTGATCTCGGCGTTGCGGGTCGTGGTGAGGGGAGTCGACATGCCACCAGTGTGTGCGCGCCAGGTCACAGCGGGGAGCGCCGATATGTCGGTAATCTCATCGAACGATCGACAGTTTGGCCCGCCATGCCCGCGACCCTCCGCACGCTTCTCGAAGACCGGTCATTCCCCCTGCGCGTGCTGACTAGACACGACGACGAGGCGGCGGCCTGCCCGCCGAGCCGTACCTCGTCGGAGTGGTGCGCGGTGCCGGGGCGGTGCCGGGTCTGCTCGACGAGCTCGACCTCGCCTCGAGCGACCCCTCGCGCCTGTTCTCGGCGGAGCGCAACGACGATGTCGTCGTGCTCGCGGCCGACGGGGCGGCGTCGGCGCTCGCGGCGCTCGCCGAGCGACGGGGTCTGCGCGTCGGAACCGCGCGTCATGACGCGGGCGACGACTTCGCCGAGAATCTGCGGCGCGCAGCGCACGCGGCCCGCGATGCCGCGAGCGGCGCCCTGCGCGCCTACGACCAGCTCGCCGGACGCGGTCTGGTCGGCGCGCTCCGCGACCGCGGGGGCGAGCTGCTCGCGCGCTCCCTCATCCAGCCGCTCGACGCGCTTCCTGCCGTGGAACGAGCGCGCCTGCGAGAGTCGGCGCGGGTCTGGTTCGACGCCAACGGCGCGTGGGACCCCGCGGCGCGGAGTCTCGGCATCCATCGGCACACCCTGAGGGCGCGCGTGGCGCAGCTGGAGCAGGTCCTCGGGATCGACCTGTCGAGCTTCGCCGCGCGGGCGGAGCTGTGGGCCGCGCTGGAGCTCGAGGGCTGAGCCCTCGGCCAATCGATCCCATCGCCGCGGGACCGTGCTGCGGATCTCGTGTCAGACCCCCCGGTATCCGGAGCCGCGGGGCGGCGTGTCTGCGGGGGAGCCCGCGCGACGGCACCGACCGCGAGAGGTGGGTCGGCGAAAGAGCCGCCCAGAACGACGGATGCCGCGACCCCGAGGCTCCGAAGAACCCGGGGTCGCGGCATCCGGTGCAGACGACTCAGCTGTTCTGGGGGAAGCCGAGGTTGATGCCGCCGTGGGTGGCGGGGTCGCGCCAGCGGCTGGTCACCGCCTTCTCTCGGGTGAAGAAGTCGAAGCCGTGCACGCCGTAGGCCTTGGCGTCGCCGAAGAGCGACTTCTTCCAGCCGCCGAAGGAGTGGTACGCGACGGGCACCGGGATCGGCACGTTGATGCCGATCATGCCGACCTGGACCTCGTTCTGGAAGCGCCTGGCCGCCCCGCCGTCGTTCGTGAAGATCGCCGTTCCATTGCCGAACTCGCCGCTGTTGATGAGGTCGAGCCCCTCCTCGTAGCTCTTCACCCGCACGACCGAGAGCACGGGGCCGAAGATCTCCTCGGTGTAGGCGCGAGAGGTGGTGGGCACTTCGTCGAGCAGCGTCGGGCCGAAGAAGAACCCGTCCTCATGGCCGTCGACGGTGCACCCGCGCCCGTCGACGACGACCTTCGCGCCATCGGCCTCGGCGATGTCGACGTACGACGACACCTTGTCGCGATGGGCTCCGCTGATGAGCGGACCCATGTCGGGTTCGGTGCCGCCGTTCCGCGCCGCCGATCCGTTGCCGATGCGCAGTCGGCCGATGCGCTCCGTGACCTTGGCGATCAGTTCGTCGGCGACCGGCTCGACGGCCAGCACGACCGAGACGGCCATGCATCGTTCGCCCGCCGCACCGAAGCCGGCGTTCACGGCCTGGTCGGCCACGAGATCGAGGTCGGCATCGGGGAGGACCAGCATGTGGTTCTTGGCGCCGCCGAGCGCCTGGACGCGTTTGCCGTTCTTCGCGGCCGTCTCATAGATGTACTGCGCGATGGGGGTGGAGCCGACGAACGAGATCGACTGCACCACGGGGCTGTTCAGAAGGCCGTCGACGGCGACCTTGTCGCCCTGCAGGACGGTGAACGCCCCGGCGGGCAGACCTGCCTCCGCCCACAGCTGCGCGAGCCAGAGGGATGCCGAGGGGTCCTTCTCGCTGGGCTTGAGCACGACCGCGTTGCCCGCGGCGAGGGCGATGGGGAAGAACCACATCGGCACCATCGCGGGGAAGTTGAACGGGCTAATGACGCCGACGACCCCGAGCGGCTGTTTGAGCGAGTAGACGTCGATGCCGTTGGAGGCGTTCTCGCTGAACGCTCCTTTGAGGAGGTGCGGGAAACCTGTGGCGAGTTCGACCACCTCTTGTCCGCGGGCGATCTCACCCATGGCGTCGGAGGGCACCTTGCCGTGCTCGGAGGTGAGGATCTCGGCCAGCTCGGTCTTGCGAGCATTCAAGAGCTCCCGGAAGGCGAACAGCACGCTCTGCCGCTTGGCGATGGAGTACCCGCTCCAGACGGCGAAGCCGCGTTCTGCGGAGGCGAGGGCCGCCTCGACCTCCGCCTCGTCGGCGAGGGCGACGTGGGCCTGTACGGCGCCGGTGGCGGGGTTGTAGACGGGGGCGGTGCGTCCGCTGGTCGAGGCGGAGGCGGCCCCGTCGATCCAGTGTGCGATGACGGGGAGATCCTGGTCGGTCATGGCACCAGTAAAGGATGTCGGCGGTGATTCGACTCCTGCCGATGTGCACAGGAGAGACTTGTCTCCTGGACGATCTGGCAGGCTCCTCGGTTCTCCCCTGCGGAATACCTTTGGCTGCTCCTCGCCGTTCGACCAGCAGGCGACGCGGGTGACGGTGGCGATGATCGTCGTCATCGTGCAGGCCGGGCAGCTCATCGGCGACGCGCTCGCGCATCGCATCCTGTGCCGCCGACGTGGGCGGCAAGGGGCCGGCGCGATGACGCTTCTGCAGATGACGACCGCAGGCGGCGGCCGCGGCGAGCTGAATGCGTCGCCGAGGCCGCCGCCTGCGGGGTGGAGCCTGTCCTAGCCCGCGAAGTCCGCTCGCGCCCTCACGGGTGTGGCGACAGGCGCTGCGGTTCGCACGTTCATCGAGGTCGCCCCCTGATCGGAACCGCTGCCCGACGAAGGTGAAGCCGCCGCGATGACGATGGTGATCGGTTCCGTGGTCACAGCCTGGCCCACACCGTTGGAAGCGGCGACCGTGAACGTCCAGGTACCGGTGCTTGTGGGTGTGCCAGTCAGGGCCCCGTCAGCGCTGAGCGACAGACCGGCGGGGAGCTGACCGGAATCCACGGTGAATGTCGGTGCAGGGTTTCCTGCTGCGGCGAACGTGTACGAATACGGCTGCCCAATAGGTACGGTCGACGGCGGCGCCGGCGTCACGAATGACGGCTGCACCAGCGGCTCGGACGTCGTGATCGTGATGGGATCCGTGGTGGCGTCTGTCCCGACCCCATTGGAGGCGACGACCGTGAACGTTTGTTCGTCAGTGCCCGATGGTGTGCCGGAGAGCACTCCCGCAGAGGTCAGTGTCAGGCCTGCAGGAAGCCGACCGGCACCGACGGAGAACGTCGGTGCCGGGTAGCCGTCCGCGGTGAAGGTGTACGAGTACGCCACCCCAACCGTCGAGGACGTCGGGGGGCTGTCCGCAGTGAAGGCGGGCTCTTCGGGCCTGGGGCTGACCCGAATCGAAATGCTCCCGGTCACCGCGTCCTCACCGACGCCGTTGGACGCGCGAACGGTGAACGTCGCCGTTTCGGCGCTGGTCGGAGTGCCTGATAAGACACCGGCAGAGCTCAGCGTGAGCCCGTCGGGTAGCCCTCCCGTGCGGTCCACCGAGAACGTCGGGGCAGGCTCGCCAGATGCTGTGAACGTGTAGGAGTAGGTGCTGCCGACTGTGGCCGAGAGGGGCGGAGTGTCCGACATGAACACCGGTGCCTTCGGCAGGGGCAGAACGGTGATGGTGCCATCTCCACTATTGGTCACATAGGCGACCCCCGTTACAGGGCTGATGGCGACAGCCGACGGCTCGGTGCCGACCTGCGCGGTGCGGACTATGGTGTCCGTCGTCGTGGAAAGCAGCGACACCGTGTCGCCCGTCGCGTTGACCACGTACATGTCGCCGTTCTTCGCGTTGTAAGCGATCGCGGTGGGGGGAAAGCCGACCGAGACCGTTTCGCGCACCCGTGCCGAGTCGCCTGCCGCGATGACCGACACCGTGTTGTCGCCGGTGTTCGCCACATACACGTCACCATTCGCTGCGACCGCCAACGCTTCGGGATCGTCACCGACGGTGATGGTCTGAAGGACCGTGTTGGTGTCCGCGGAGATCACGGACACCGAGTCACCCGTGGAGTTCGCCGTGTAGATCTTCGACCCGTCTGGACTGACCGCGATGTCAGCCGGCCCCCCGGAAACGGTGATGGTCTGCGTGACTTGCTCGAGGCTCGTTGAGATGACACTCACCTGATCGAGGCCTTTACTCGCGACGTAGGCCTGGCTCCCCGCAGGGTTGAGCGCGATTTTCTCGCCCGCCACGGAGATTCCCCATTTGTAGTTCATCGTGCTGGAGAGCGCGACCAGGGTGCCGATGGAGGGCTGAACGGCATAGACCGTCGAACTATCAGGACTCACCGCCATCGACCTGGCGACGTCGTAGTAGAGGTCTCTCACGTGGGTGACTTCGTTTGTGGCGGTCGAAACTGCCAATATCCTCCGGAAACTGCCATCGCTGATATACACAGTCGCGCCGTCCGGGCTCACGACCGCGGCGATAGGCGCCCCGCCGACGTTGATCGTGGTTGGCTCGGCGTGCGCCGCCGTCCCGGCAGTAAGGACGAGACCAGTGGCGATGAGTGCGGCCAGCGCCGCGGGACCCTTCCGCAACGGAACTCCTTCGTAAAATGGCACGCGTAGCGCCGTGAAAGTGGAATAAACGGATCCTAACGGACCAAAACGGTTTTGCGAGTGGCCATCTGAGAACTGCTCGGCGCTCAGGGGGCGCCGGAGTTCGGAGCGCCGATGATCGCCCCATCGACGACCCGCGGGCGCGATGGTGGCGAATGAGCTCGCGCGCGCCGGGTTTCTGCCGCGCCGACGACGACCCTCGAGTGGCGGCCCCGGTTCGTCGACGTGGCGCGCCCCACGTTCCGTGCCTCCGCTCCTTGCTGGGAACCGCGTATGAGCAGAGCCCTGAGTTTGAGAACGATTATCAGCAGCGTTACGGTGTCGGTATGACCCGTCGCATCCTCGCCCCCGTCATCTTCGGGGCCGTTTCCGTTCTCGCGCTCGCCGGTTGCGCCGGAGGCACCGCCTC
>JAKOMY010000403.1 GCA_022702225.1 Microbacteriaceae bacterium
GCCAAGGTCGCCGACAACCCGCAGCTCGCCGCGTACCAGTTGGCGTTCTCGTCCGGGGCGATCGAGCAGGTCGCCGGGCTGCCGTCGGGCGGTGCGAAACTGCTCGTCCTGCGCCCCACCGCGGCGAAGAAGGACTACGCGGAGCCCACGCAGAAGCCGTTCGACGACGAACAGCGCGGCCAGTTCGTCGAACGCGTGCAGCGGGCGGTCGAGGTGATGCGCGGCACCAGTTTCGCCGCGCCATACGAGGTGCACTGCCGGGACGAGTTCTCTTACGGGTTGTGCCGCATCCACACGGTGTCGGCGGTGAGCGCATCGTGACCGTCGTGCTTTCCGCGGCGACCATCGCCGCCGCCCTCGGACAGTTCCCGCCCACGATCGAGCAGACCGCGGTGATCGAAGCGCCTCTCGCGCCCGCCCTCGTCGTCGCCGGTGCGGGTAGCGGCAAGACCGAGACCATGGCCGGTCGCGTGGTCTGGCTCGTCGCGAACGGACTGGTCCGTCGCGACGAGGTGCTCGGGCTGACCTTCACCCGAAAGGCCGCGGGCGAGCTCGCCGAGCGCATCCAGCGGCGGTTGCAGCGTCTGTCGGAGTTCGAGACGCGCGGACTGCTGGGTGCTCTTCCGGCGCTGCACGAGGCGGGTCGCCTCGCGGTGTTCGCCGAACTCGCACGTGCCGAAGGGGCGCGCGCAGATGCCGCCCGTCTCGAGGTTCTCGACGCCCTCGCCGCCGAGGTCGGCGCGGACGACCCCGGCCTCGACGACGGCGACCAGCTGTTGCACCGGCCCACCGTGTCGACCTACAACAGCTTCGCCGACTCGATCGTGCGTGAGCACGGCCTGCGCATCGGCCGCGACTCCGAGGCCGCCGTGCTCTCGGAGTCCGCGGCCTGGCTGCTCATGCGCCGGGTCGTGTTCACCTCCGACGACCCGCGGCTGGAGGAGCGGCAGGAGTCGCCTCGTACGCTCATCGACGCGGCTCTGCGCATCGCTCGCGACGGCGTCGACAACCTCGTCGACCTCGACGAGCTCGCCGCGTTCCCCGACGAGTTCGCTCGTATCGTCGAGCGTCCGTCGACCTCGGCACGCGTCACCGTCTACAAAGAGGTGGCCGACGCCGCATCGCGCGTGTCGGCTCTGTCGTTGCTCGCGCGCCTCGCCGCCGACTACGACCGTGAGAAGGCGCGCCTGGGCGTCATGGACTTCGCCGACCAGGTGGCGGGGGCCCTGCGCATCGCGCAGGAGCATTCCGCGGTCGTCGAGGAGCTGAGAGCGCGCTACCGTGTGGTCCTGCTCGATGAGTACCAGGACACGTCGGTCGTCCAGACCGACCTGTTGGCCACCCTCTTCGGGGGTACCGGTGTCATGGCGGTCGGCGACCCGCACCAGGCGATCTACGCGTGGCGCGGAGCGAGCGCGGGAAACCTCGGCGGCTTCCCCGATGCCTTCGCTCCGGAGGGCGGATGCCAGCGCTTCGCGCTGCTCACCAGTTGGCGCAACAGTGCCCGTGTGCTCGACGCCGCCAATGCCGTGCTCGCGCCCCTCGCTCACCGGGCGGCCGTGACCGTCGAGGAGCTGCGGTCGCGTCCCGGCGCGCCCGAGGGTGTGGTCGAGATCGCCTTCGAGAACGATCTCGACGCCGAGGCCGACCGCGTCGCGTCGTGGTTCGTCGGCGTCCGTGCGGCACGCGCCGCCGAGGGGCGCGGGACGACCGGCGCCGTGCTCTTCCGCAGCAAGAAGCACATGGTGCGTTTCGGCGATGCGCTCGGGCGACGTGGCATCCCTCACCGCATCCTCGGGCTCGGCGGCCTGTTGACGACCCCGGAGGTCGTCGACGTGGTGTCGGTGCTGCGGGTCATCAGCGACCCCGAGGCGGGGTCGGCTCTGATCCGTCTGCTCTCCGGACCGCGGTGGGCGGTGGGGTTGGCCGATCTGCGCGCCCTCGCTCAAGTCGCGAGGCGGCTAGCGACACACGACGTCGCCCTGCAACCGCTCGCCCCCGAGGTCGTGGACCGCCTGCGCTCGACGCCGGGGGCCGATCGCGCGTCGCTGGTCGACGCTCTCGATTTCGTCACCCGCCAGACCGACGGCCACGGGTGGCTGACCGACATCACTCCCGAAGGCCGTGCGCGCCTCCGGGAAGCCGGTGCGGTGTTCGCAGCCCTCCGCAGGAGCGTCGGTGCCCCGATCCCCGAGCTCATCCGCCTCATCGAGGCCGAGCTGCGTCTCGACATCGAACTCGCCGCGAACGAGGCACGCGGCCCTGCTCGTATCGCCTCGGCGCAGTTGCGCGCTTTCGTCGACGAGATCCGCGGGTTCCTGGCGGCGGACGAGTCCGGCTCCGTCTCGAGCCTGTTGGCGTGGCTCGATCACGCCGAGCAGGCCGACGAGTTCGCGCCGCGTACCGAGCCGCCCGAGGACGACGTCGTCCAGCTCCTCACGATCCACGGTTCGAAGGGCCTGGAGTGGGATGCCGTGGCCGTCGTGCGCCTCGTGACCGACGAATTGCCCTCGCTTCCGCGTGACACGAAGGGGTGGCTGGGTTTCGGCATCCTCCCCTCGCAGTTCCGAGGCGATTCTGCGTGGCTTCCGGTGTTCGGATGGCGCGGGGCCCAGACGCAGCAAGATCTGAAGGCGGCGATCGACGCGTTCGTCGCCGACAACCGAGCCCGCCAGCTCGATGAGGACCGACGGCTCGCCTACGTGGCGTTCACCCGAGCCCGCGACCACCTCATGCTCTCGGGCTCGAGTTGGTCGGGCACGAAGCGCCCTCGCCGGCCCAGCGTCTTCCTCGACGAGGCCGCTGAGGCGCTCGGGGCGGAGCTGTTCATCGACGAGGCGGGAGACGACCCCTACGACGGTGAGCGACGCCTGCTGCACTGGCCGCTCGACCCGCTCGGGGCCCGACGCACGGCGATCTCGGCCGCGGTCGGGGTCGTCACCGCTGCGCGCGCGGCGACGCCGGTCGACGCCGATGACGACCTCGAGTTGCTGCTCGCGGAGCGTGCCGAGCGGCTCCGGCCCGTGCACACGCCGGCTCCGACGCGTATCCCAGCCTCTCGTTTCAAGGATTTCGTCGACGACTACGGACGCGCGGTCGAGGATCTTCGCCGGCCCATGCCGGAGCGCCCCTATCGGCAGACGCGCCTCGGAACGCTCTTCCACGCCTGGGTCGAGCAGCGCTCCGGGCTGGTCGGAGCGGGTGTCGGGCTCGACGACGACGGTCTGTGGGGCGATGACGAAGCGGGAGCGTCCGCAGCTGATGCCGTCGAACTGCAGCGGTTGCGGGAGTGCTTCGAACGCTCGGAGTGGGCCGCACTGCGGCCTCTCGAGGTCGAGACCGAGATCGACTTCGTCACGACGCGCCTCGACGGGCGCGAGCACGTCGTCATCTGCAAGCTGGATGCCGTGTACCGCCGCGGCGAGCGGTACGAGATCGTCGACTGGAAGACGGGGCGCCCACCCGCCAGCGAGTCCGAGCGTCGTTCGCGCATGCTGCAGCTCGAGCTCTATCGCGAGGCCTATCACGCCAAGCACGGTATCGACCTCGACCTGATCGACGTCGCCCTCTTCTACGTCGGCGATGAGCTGGTGCTGCGGGGGTGAGGGCGCGGGCCGTCCAGACCGGGAAACGTACGCGTGAGAGGTTTCGGGCAGCGACGCGCAAAAGCGCTGCTCGGATCTGCCGACTCGGTCACAGCCCGGTCACGTGACCCGGTCGCACCCCGCGCGGCTCGAGGCACGATGTGCCGGTTGAGGCGCGAGAAAGAGCCGCCCCCGGCCACCGTCGCGAACCAGGTCGACGGCGATGAGCGGCCGCAGCAGAGCGACGGCGCCCGTCAGGCCCCGTCGCCGGAGACGCCCCAGCGGCGCAGCGCGGCACGGCTCGCGCGAGCGGCGTCTTCTTCGTCGTCGATGTGCGCGGCACTGGAATCGCGCGAGGC
>JAKOMY010000406.1 GCA_022702225.1 Microbacteriaceae bacterium
AGATCGCCGGCAAGACCGACGAGATCGCTCAGGGCTACACCTCGACCGACAAGTCCGCCGCCGGCCGCTTCGTCTGAGTCGTCTCGAGCCGGCGGTCGCTGAGGCGGCCGCCGGCTCTTGCGGCCCGCGAGGGCCGCCCCACATCTTTATCGGCGGCGTCAGCCGTCTGATCGCACCCTCTCGATCGCGAAGAAACGAGTGATCTTCATGGCCAACGTGATCCGTCTCGACGGCGACCTCGCCAACTACAACGCGCAGTTGGTGACCTCAGTTGCAAGCGAACTGCCGCCGCAGGCGAGCGTGAGCCAGGTAGACGGACCCTCCCAGGGGGCGACGGCGGCTGACTTCATGGGCCACCTCCGGACGCGGGCTCAGCAGTTGGCGGTCGAGGTGGGGAGGGTGCAGCAATATGTCCACGAAAACGCGCAGGCACTCTCGTCGGCGGTGACCACGCTCCGCGAGCGGGATGAGCTGAGCGCTTCCGAGGCCGCACAGACCACCTCGCTCATCGAGACCGCCGCCACAGCGCCTCCGGTGACCGGATCCGCCGGATCCACGGGTGGTGCCGCGGGCGTCCGCGGGGTGCTGCCAGGGGTACCGCAGTGAATTCTCTCCGGGTCGTCAGACTCCTCGCCGCGTCTATCGCCGCGGTCGCTATGGTCGCAGGCGCGGTGTCTCCAGCGGCGATTGCCGTGAGCAACGAGCCGACCGCGCAGGAGAACTTCGACTACTGGTGGAGCGCCTACGGCGTCGACGCGGCTCATCAAGAGGGGCTGACCGGGAAAGGCGTCAAAGTCGCTGTCCTGGAGAAACAGATCAATCCTGACCTCCCCGTGTTTCAGGGCCGAAGCCTGAGAGTCTTCGACCAGCCCATGTGCGTCAACAAGACGACCGTCGCGACCACGGAGGCAAACGATGCTTCGGTCCACGGGACCACGATGGCTGCGTACGTGATCGGCAATGGAACGGGAGCAGGCAACGTCCGAGGGATCGCTCCCGACGCCGACGTGACGTTCTACGGCTACGGCGAGGAGGACGGCCCTTCCTGCGAGACGGCCAACGGTGCGCAGATCACGGAGTTCGCTGCGGGCGTCAAGCAAGCAACCGACGATGGCGCGAAGATCATCTTCACGAGTATCGGCGGCACCGCGCGTGAGGACGACGCTCCAGCGGTCGCCTACGCGATCTCCCACGGCGCTGTGGTGATCGCGGCCTCCATCAACCCGGGAGTGCTGGGCGCGCAGTACGACGACCTCGGGTCCTTCAATGGCGTCGTGTCGGCGGCCGGCATCGGTCGGGACGGCAACCTCCAGACACAGGACGGCGCTCCGTTCGTCATACCGCACACGACCGTTGTCGCCGCCGGCATCGATCTGCCGGCCGTCGGAAGCACGGGTGATTGGGAGACATCTGTCGGGGCCACGGGCTCGTCGTTCGCTCCCCCGATAATCGCGGGAATGCTCGCCTTGGCGGCACAGAAGTCTCCGGAAGCGACCGGCGACCAGCTCGTCCAAGCTCTCATCGCCACGACGAACGGCACAGAACACACCCCGACCCGCACGGAAGACGGGTACGGCTACGGCGCAGCATGGCTTCCGTCACTCCTAACCGTCGAACCCACGACGTTCGCGGACGAGACCCCCCTCATGGGTAAGCCAGCCGGCTTCCCCACGGAAGAACAGATCGCGCAGGCCAAAGCGAACGGCTACACACCAGAAGGACGGTCGAGCTCGATCGACCAGTACCGCGAGCAGAACGGGGCTTCCTCGTCGGACACGCCCCCGATCGCGCTATGGGTGGCCGGCGGACTGGCCCTTCTCGTCATCGCAGCAATCATCGTCACAGTGCTCATCGTCGTCAGTCAACGCCGCAGGGCGGGTAAGGAGCGGGCAGCATGACCGGGCCCTGGGAAGAGAGTCTTCGAGAGCTGGCTGAGCCCACCGTCCCGTGGGGATTGCCCAGCTATGAAGAATTGAACAACGCACTCGCGACCCTGAAGCAGGTCGTCAGCCGAGTGGCCAGCGAGCCCGGGATTGCAGGATTGGCCGGCGACACGGCCGCGTCCAAGTTCCACCACACCGCGGGCGAGATACAGGAGCAGATCGACTACATCAGCGGTCCGCTCAAAGAGCAGATCGATGCGGCAAACCGTATCCGGGAGCAGGCGCGCGAGGCGCTCGCCGCCCTTCCCTCCGGGAGCTTGTCCGGGCAGCAAGAGGGACTCGTGCGCGGGGCGGCGATGGGCACGACGATTCTTCTCGGCCCCATCTCGTTCCTCGCCGGCGAAGGTGCTGTCGGCCTCGCCAACGCCTGGATGTCCCAACAGCGTGAGGCGGCGGCAGAGAACGCCATGACAACAGCGGCGGACAGCCTGGACAAGGTCGAGGTCGCGAGTCCGCCGCGGTTCAACGGGGAATCCTTCCAGCAGCCGCAGACTCCGACTGGTCAGGACGGCGGCGGCCAGGGCGGCAGCACCGGGGCCGGGGGCGGCGGCGGCCGGTCCGGTGGCCGCAGCATCGAGCAGTACCCCCAGTGGAACCCGAATCCCACCTTGACGACCCCCAGCGGCGACGTCGACGACAATGGCAACTCGCAGCCCGATTACCACGGGATGCCGCAGCCGGGGGTCATCGGGCCGCGACCGGATGGCCCGATCCACGGCACCACCCCCATCATCGACCTCGACAACATCAAGCCCGAGCC
>JAKOMY010000012.1 GCA_022702225.1 Microbacteriaceae bacterium
GATGCTCTCGCCGACCAGCGTCATCCCGCTCACGAAGGACGCAAGCGCGCCGGCGACCTGATCGCAACTCGTGATGCGTGGGAAGGGGGTCGTCGTGGATGGGGTCCCCACGCCGTCGGAGACGTCCATGTCGTTCGAAGATGAGTCCTCGCCCGGGGTGAGCGCGTCGTGCGTGTCGTCGATGGCGATGGCGCATCCGGCGAGAAGGGATGCGCCGACGAGGCAGGCGGCGAGCGCGGTCGTTGCCCGGCTGGCCGCGCGCCGGCGGGTGAGAATCTGGTTGCGGGTCATCGCGATCCTCGCTTTCGAGAACGTTGTTATCGCCCGATAACTCTATGGCAGGCACGCGTGTGCTCGCGAGGTGTCTTGATTAAAGTCTGATGAGTTGATGCCGCTCCGCGGACCTCCCCCAGGCCTCTCGGGCTGGCGTCGAACGCGACGAAGGGTGGAAACCGGAATGAGCAGCACCATGACGATCGAGCTCGCGTCGGCATCGACCTCGGCGACCACCGGCGGCGCCCCGCGCGGCGACGGGGCGTACGTCGACGGCATCCGGCCTTGACGGGATCCGGGAACATGGGCCTTTCCCGCCTGCACATCCTGGGCGCGAGCGGCAGCGGAACGACCACGCTGGGTCACGCGCTGGCCGCGCGGTGGGCGGTTCCGCACGCCGATGCGGACGACTACTTCTGGATGCCGACCACTCCCCCGTTCCTCCAGAAGAGGGACGAGATGCAAAGGGTCGCGCTGATGCGCGAGATCTTCGTGTCGCGCCCCGCCTGGGTGCTTTCCGGGTCGATGCTCGGGTGGGGCGAGTCGGTCGTCGCCGAGTGCGATGCGATCGTTTTCCTCACCCTGGACCCCACGGAACGCCTGCGTCGGCTCGAAGAGCGCGAGGTCATCCGCCGCAGAGGTCAGCCGCACGACGACGAGGCCTGGCGCGTCTTCAGAACGTGGGCCGAGGGGTACGACGAACCCACCTTCGACGGCCGCAACCGTTCCGAGCACGACACGTGGCTCGCGGCGACGGGTAAGCCGGTGCTCCATCTCGACAGCCGGTCGACGGTAGCGGAGTTGACGGATGCCGTGTGCGGGTGGGAACCCGCCGCGACGGCGTCCTAGGCGTCCCTCTCGTCGACGTCGATGGCGTGCTCGTGCACGTTGCGGAGCGGGCTCGGTCCCGTCCAGATCGGTCTTCAGGTCGTCAGCAGCGATCATCTCCCTCTCCCCCGCCCATTCCGTCCGGGATGACTGGTGCCCGGTCGTCGAGGTCTCCGACGTGCGCGGGGCGTTCCGATAACCTCTTCACGCCTGGACCTTCGCGAGAAACGGGACACGATGAACAACACCGGTACGACGCCCCCCGACGGTTGGTACCCCGACCCCGGTTCTCCTGCTGTGCAGTTGCGGTACTGGCGCGCCGGAGCCTGGACCGAACACATCCATCCCCTGGACCGTTCTGCCGCGGCGGCCGGACCGACCGGCAGTCTTCCTGACCTGTCCGCTGACGGGAACGGTTCTGTCGCGACCGGGGGCCACGCGACGCCCGCACCGGCCGCGAAGAAACGACGTCGGGGCTTGGTGCTAGGCATCGTCGGCGGCTCGACCGCCGTCACCGTCGCCGCGGCCGCCTTCTTCGTGTGGGGTGCGCCGCAGGTGTGGGGACCGCAGATCACGACGCAGGACGACTGGGCCTATGCCTATGCTCCCATGCAGAACGATCTCGAAATCGACCACGAATTTACTTTCCCGGCCGATTACGATCTCGAGGCTCTTGCGCGGGCGAATGGCGACGAGCGTGATACGTCGTTCGCTTTCGATGTGTTCACGGATGCCGCGCTCACACGCCACGGCGAGCTGTGGGCGTATCAGCCTGATCCGGGCGCTGACATCGACATCTCTCCGCGGGCGGTCGGCACGTATGAGTACGACCCGAACCTCGGTGCGTTCGGGAAACAACCCCGTCGAGAGTTCGAGATCAACAACACCTTCATCTGGGGAATCCAAGACACCTTCTATCTGGTGCAGAAGCTCGACAAGAGTGGGCAGCCCCTCGAGAAGCCCATCGTCCACCCGTTCCGGGTGAAAACCTCCCTCCCTGCTCCGCAGGTCAACTACGCCACGAATGGCAACGGCACGTTGCAGATGTCGTGGGATGCCGTCCCGGGAGCCACCGAGTACGTCATCGTGACGACGTGGTGGGAGGGCGCCGAGCGGTACACGAGGGTGATCGGAGCAACCGAGGACACCGGCTGGTCCCCTCCGGTGGTCAATCCCTTCTCCGGTGAACAGGTCGAGGCGGAGCTCGAACAGAACGACGGGCTGGAGATGTATCGGACCAGCGCCGCGGCGCTCGCTGCGAACCCCGAGACCGGAGCCGTGGATGCCCTGAACAACGACGCCAGCCAGTACGAGTACGGCGTGCTCGCCACCGACGGGACGCGCTTCTCCGCGGCTCGTACGACCGATGCCATGAGCGTCGCTGCGGCGTTGCCGCGCACCGTCGACGTGTACATGAACGCTCAGCAGTTCCCGAACGGGCAGCGAGTGGACTCGCTAGAGGAAATTCCCACGCGCTTCTTCTTCACGTCGCTCGACGGGGCGACGCGACAGACGGCGGCGAGGATCATCCCCGAAAGTCTGAAGGTCGAGGATGACCACATCTATATGCAGCTGAGCGGCATCGGCACGGGGCTCGCCCGAACCTTCTACCTGAACACCACCGATCTCGGCCAGGCGCAGGCGCAGGTGGCGGCCTTCACGGAGCGTGTCAACGCGGAACTGCCACCGACTGGCCTGCCCACGGTCACGATGGTCTCCGCACCGATTCAGGCGGACCCCGGTAAGTACACTCCCTCCACCGTGTCCCCGGAGGTGGCGTACCCGATTTCGGCGACTAATAGCTTCACCGACTACCTCGCGGCGAACCTCATCGACCACCAAGAGGCGATCAGCATCGCAGGGTGGGAGGAGCGGCCCGGGATGCCGGCGCTCGACGACGCGATAGGAGAGGCCGTCTATCAGAACCCGTACGTCCTCGGCTACCGCGGCTACTCGCTGATCGATGACGTCGTGTACGTCTCGTACGCGAACGACGCCGAGGAGACTGAGCGTTTGCAGGCCGCCGTCAAAGCGACGGTCGACCAGGCTGTGGGATCAGTGACCACGCCCGATATGGGCTCCGCCGAGAAGGCTGCTGCGTTGAATGGATGGCTCGCCGACAAGGCCGTTTACGACAAAGCCGCTCTCGAGGCGGGCGAGGGAGGAATCGGCTTCCCGTCGGGATTCCCCCACGCTTGGGACGCCAGCGGGGTATTGCTTGACGAGAACTCCGCGACGGGCGTGTGCGCGAGTTACGCCGCGGCGTACAAAGCGCTGATGGATGCCGCGGGAGTGCCGACCGTGGTGGTGACGGGCGAGGTCTACTCCGGTGGCGGACACGCGTGGAACAAGGTGCAGGTCGACGGCCAGTGGCTCGCGGTGGACCCGACCTGGAACGACGGGGCCGACCAGAAGAAGTACTTGCTCATCTCCGATTCTCAATTCTCGGGCTCCGCGGCCCGTGAGGAAGGCAAGGACTGGATGGCGGACCCGCGCTTGGCGGACTACGCCACGCCCTGACCCGAGGGGGCCGAGCCCGGTACGGGACGACCCTCAGTCCCGCCGCACCCACCCCGACGTCACGCCCAGCACGCGCGAACCGTCGAGGTCGCCCAGCGACAGGCCGGCGAACTGGGTCGCGGCATCCGAGGTCTGCCAGCGGAACCGCGGGGCCGACGTCGTGGCGGCCTCGACGACGGTCTTCGCGGCGTCCTCCGCCGACTGCGCCGATGCGAACGAGGTCGCCGCGCGGTCGAGGTACGCCTGCTGCAGTTCCGCGTACGGGCCGGGGGCGGCGCG
>JAKOMY010000033.1 GCA_022702225.1 Microbacteriaceae bacterium
CGAAGGTGCCCGACTGATTGGATGCCATCCAGAACACCTGGTTGTCGAGGGCCCGGGCGATGTCGAACTGGTTGAACCGGTAGGTCCACCGGTCGTCCTGCAGGTTCTCTGCGGTCGCCGTGCGCGCCGCGGGCCAGGCCGACATGCTCACGACGATCTCGGCACCGTCGAGGGCGAGCATGCGCGCGGCCTCCGGGAACGCCTTGTCGTAGCAGATCTGCATGCCCACACGTCCGACGGGGGTGTCGAAGGCCTCGTAGGTGTCCCCCGCCGAGTACGACATGTTCTCTCCGAGCGGCTGGTGCACCTTGCGGTACGAGCCGTAGATGTTCTCGCCATCCAGGCACACCGCAGCGTTGTACCGCGTCTCACCGTCGTCGGCCAGCTCGCAGAAGCCGATCGTCACGACCATGTCGCCCACGAGCTCCTGCACCCGGGCGATCTCGGGGCCGTCGAGCCGAATGGCCGGCGGCATCGAGCGGGTCGTCGTCTTGACGGTGTCTCCGTGGTTGCCGAGCGACGACAGGTACCCGCCGATCGCGGCCTCGGGGAACGCCAGGAACGACACTCCCGCGGCGCGCGCCTCGGCCACCAGCTCGGCGATGAGGGCGTAGTTCTGCTCCAGGTCCCGGGTGAAGTTGGCCGAGACGGAGGCGACGATGATCGACATGACGAGCCTCAGAGGTTGTACGTGGAGTTGATGATCGCGCCCTTGCGCGCGTAGTAGATGAGCGCGTCCTGCACGTCGAGGGGGTGCGCGGGGATGACGCCCTCGATGAGGTCTTCTTCCCGGATGCCGTGCAGAGCCAGGCCGAAGCGGCAGCAGTAGACCGTGCCGCCCTCTTTGATGAAGGTCTCGAGAGAGTTGTTCATGTTGAGCTCGCCCGGGAAGCCCGCGTCACCCGTGGTCGGGAAGCCGCGGTTCGCCGTGGCGGCGAGGGTTCCGGGGCCGTACAGGTAGATCGCCGACTCGAAGCCCTTGCGCAGCGCGCGAGTGGCCTGGAGGATCGCGACGAAGCTCACCGACGACTCGTGCGGGATGCCGTGGATGAGCGTGAAGTACGTCTCGCCGTCCTCGGCCTGGAAGTCGGGGAACAGCTTGGTCGAGCCGTAGATGTTGCTGCCCTTGGGGAGCGAGGGGTGCGGAACCTCGCCGAGGGATTTGGCGATGTTCTCGGCGATCTGGGCGTCGATGTCGGTGGTCATGGTCGTGTCCTTCGCGTCGGTGGAGCCGGGGATGGAGCGCGTGTTCTGGTACCAGGCTCGCGGTCGTATGTTTCGAAATGGTTTCAGCCGGAATGAGCTTGCGTTACGCCTTGCCGAGCCCGGTGGCCGCCTCCTCGACAGCGGTGGTCTCGACACCGTCGGGCCAGCGCAGCACGACACCGGGCGCGGCCGTGAGCTCGCCGATCGTCGAGGTGGCGGCCAGCGGTGACGACATGTCCGGGGCATCGGCGGTGACCATGCCGAAGCCGGGGAAGCAGGTGAGCCAGTCGCCGAAGGCGACGCCGTCGGGCGCCGGGATGTCGGCGACGTCGATGCGTGCACCGGCACCCGAAGCCTCGGCGAGCATCGCCGTCGTCCCGACGATGCCGGCCATGCTGACGTCCTTGGCGGCCGCGGGCCGATGCTCCGGCACGATGCCGGCGAGATGGCGAAGCTCCGCTCCGGTACGCGTCGAGGTGGAGTCCCACTGGCGTCCCTCGAATCCCCGACGCCACCGCCCGTGCAGGTCGACGGTGAGACCGAGTGGCTGCCCCGGTCTGCCACCGCCGCCGGCTACGGGATGGGTGGTGCGGCCGAGGGCCGTGACCGCGAGGGACGATGCTCCGCCCCACTGGGTATGACCGCCGAGGATCGGCACGCCCCACGCCACGGCGGCGCTGCGCAGCCCCGAGACGATGCGGCGCACCGCGGACGCGGTGGGCGCCGACACGGCATCCATCAGTCCGACGGCGTGCGCGCCCATCGCCGAGAGGTCGTTGACGTTCACCAGCACCCCGCACCAGCCGGCCCACTCGGGGTCTTTGTCGATCAGCGCGGGCAGGATCGCGTCGGTGGCGACCACGACGTCGGTGCCCGCGACGAGCGCGCCGTCGTCGCCGACCCAGCCCGCGCCGCCGAGCCCCTCGGGATGATCGTCGCGAATGCCCGACAGCACGTCCCCGAGGGGAACCTTCGTGGCGCGCACCAGCGCGGCGAAACGGTCGATGGGCCAGCGCATGCGCACGTGGGGCGTCCCGGCGATGACCGCAGCCCCCCAGCGCTCCCAGCCGAGGTGGCGGAAGAGAGGCTCGTTGCGCTCCTGCACCGTCGCCTCGAACCGGATGACGCCGCGCGCGAGGGCTTCGTGACACGCCGCACGCACCAGGGCCGAGCCGATCCCCCCGGCGTGCCGGGCATCGCGGCGCACCGCGAGCCGACCTCCCGTCCACCACCCGATGTCGCGGGCCGTGGCCGGGGCGAGACGCACACCGCCGAGGACCTCCGCGTCCGGGGTGGTCGCGACGAGCACGACGGTGCGCGGGTCGTCGTCGATGTCGTCTCGGTCGTGGGCATCGAAGAGGCCCTGCTCGTGGACGAACACCTCGCGACGGATCGCGCGGTAGGCCTCCGTCTGCGCCTCGTCGGCGACCCGGATCTCCCACGCTCGGGGCGCGAGGCCGATGCGCTGCCCGGTGAGCACCGGCACGTCGAACATCACGCGCCCGCCGTCTTGAGGATGCTGCACGCGCCGCAGGCGGCGCAGCCGGCACGCTGGTCCTCCCCGCGCATTCCCGCCGCGTGCAACAGGTCGGCGACGCGAGAAGTGATGTCGTTGACGACCGCGCGGTGGGGCGCGGGCACCTTGTCGACATCGGTGGCGAGCGTTCCCTTCAACGGGCGGAAGGGAACGACGAAGGGGTAGACCCCCATCTCGATGAGCTCGCGGGCGCCCTCGACCGCCTCATCGGGGTCCTCCCCCATTCCCACGATCAGGTAGGTGGACACCTGGTTCCAGCCGAACACCCGCACGGCCTCGCGCCAGGCGGCACGGTACTCGTCCATGCTGACGCGCGACTTGCCCGGCATCCACCGCCGACGAACCTCGTCGTCCATGGATTCGACATGGATGCCGATGGAGCGGGCGCCCGCGTCGTACAGGTCGGTGATGGCCTGCAGGTCGGCGGGCGGCTCGCACTGCACCTGGATCTCGAGCTGAGGGACGGCGGCCTTCACCGCGCGCACGCAGCGGGCGAGGTGCTTGGCACCCCGGTCCCACCCGTTGGAGGTGCCGGTGGTCATGACCATGTGCGTCACGCCGTCGAGACGCACGGCCGCCTCCGCCACCTCGGCGAGCATCGCGGGTGTCTTGACGGCGATCGTCGTCCCGGCCTCGAGCGAGGCCTCGATGGCGCAGAACCGGCAACGCTCGCTCTCGTCGTAGCGCACGCAGGTCTGCACGACCGTCGTGGCCAGCACGTTCTTGCCGTGCAGCTTCGCGATCTTGTCGTAGGCCACGCCCTCGGCGGTCTCGAGGTCGTAGAACCGCGGGCGGACGACCGGGGCGACGTCGAAGCCGAGATCCGCTCCGTCTCGGGTGAGGCGCCCCGAGGCGGTGATCACGTACGGGCTGTTCGGGTTGAGGGGAATTGCCGCCCCCTCGCCGTCGACGACGAAGTGGCCGTCGTCGCTGGGGCCGGCCCCGCCCGTGCGGCGCACGGGGGCGTCGCTGCGGACGCCGAGCAGGGCTAGGCTGACACGCGTCGAGACGCGATCACGGTCGGCGGGTGCGAGCGCTGAAGCGTTGTCCATTCCCCCAGTAGAGCGACGGGGTGTTTCGAAACGACGTCCAGCGGATAGCGGTTCTGTTTCCGCCTCCCGAGTGTCCGCTCAGCCCCCGGGTCGGGGCCGGAGCCGAAGCCGCGTGCTGCGTGTCGGCATCCGTCTCTCCCGGGCACGCGCGCCTCCGCGACCTCGGATTCCCGTCGCGGTTTCCGCATCCTGTCCCGGCTCACCCGCGAAGACGGACCGTGACGCCGCGGCCCCGTCCAGTCGGCGACGCCGTTAGCGTGGCGGGGTGACCCGCGCTCTCCGCTCCCTCGGCTTCCTCACCATCGGCCTCTTCGATCGCGAAAACCCGCGCGCCGGGCACGAGACCACGCTGTCGATCATCGAGCGCGGCGAGCGCCTCGGCTTCGACAGCGCATGGCTGCGCGACCGGCACCTGCAGTACGGCATCTCCTCGCCCGTGGCCGTGCTCGCCGCGGCATCCCAGCGCACGAGCCGCATCCGCCTCGGCACCGCGGTGATCCCCCTCGGGTGGGAGAACCCGCTGCGCCTCGCCGAAGACCTCGCCACCGTCGACGTGCTGACGGGCGGGCGCCTCGAACCCGGCTTCTCGGTGGGGCCGCCCCGCCGCCTCGACGAGATCGCGCCGGCGCTGTACCCCGACACGGCCGACGACGAGGACTTCGGGTACGAGCGCCTCTCGCGCCTGCGCCGCTTCCTCGCCGGCGAGCGGGTCAGTCCGTTCTCGGGCACCGAGGGGATCGAAGAGTACTCGGAGCGCGTCGAGCCGCACTCTCCCGGTCTCGCCGGTCGCCTTTGGTACGGCGCCGGCAGCCCGACCTCGACGACTTGGGCGGCCGAGAACGGCTTCCACCTGCTCACCAGTAGCGTCATCCAGTCGGTGGGCTCAACCGACTTCGACGTCGAGCAGGACGCGCAGATCCGCCTGTACCGCGAGACGCACCCCGATGGCGAGAACGCCCGGGTGTCGCAGGGGCTCGTGGTCGTCCCGACCGACTCGGCGACGCCGGAGCAGCGTCGGCGGTACGAGGCGTACGCCGAGTCGCGGCGCGGGCGCGTCGGCATCCCCCAGGGACCGCGCGGGTTGCTGTTCGCCGAGGACCTCGTGGGCACGTCGGAGCAGATCGCCGAGCGCCTGCTGTCATCGCGGTCGTTCCCGCGGGTCGACGAAGTCGCGTTCGCGCTACCCTTCGCCTTCGAACCCGACGACTACGCGCAGATCCTCGAGGACATCGCCGGGCGGCTCGGCCCGCTGCTCGGCTGGCAGCCGTCAGCCTGACACCCCGGACGCACCGCCGTCCGCGCGGCACGTCGAGTGTCCAAGAAACCCGGACAGATTTTCGGCACGTCCGGGTTTCTTGGACACTCAGGGGTGGTCACGTCGTCGCACGCGGGGCCGCGGGCCGTGAGCATGCCGCCACCGCCGTCAACGCGCGAGCGCGGGACGCTCTCGCGCCGCCCGCCGCAACCGCAGCGATTCCCACAACCTCAGCCCAAACCTCCCGCAGCGGACTGAGGTCATGCAGATCCCTGAGCGAACGCGCCACGCCGGTCACCCCGAACCCGCCGCGCGCAACATCAGCCATCCGCACAACCTCTGCCCAAACCTCCCACAACGGACTGAGGTCATGCAGATCCCTGAGCGAACACCGCCCCCGGTGGCCCCGCCCGTCAGCGCTGCCGCGCCACCGCCCGCGTCAGCCGCGCCGCCGCCTCGAGCAACAGCTCCTCCGACGTGTCGCCGTAGGCGAGGCGCAGGTGCCGGTCGGCATCCGTCCCGGGCCCCGAGGGGAAGAACGACCCGCGCTGGTACTCCACGCCCTCGGCGCTCGCGTCGGCGGCGAGGCGGTCGGCATCCAGGGAGTCGTCGGTCAGACGCGGCCACAGGAACAG
>JAKOMY010000037.1 GCA_022702225.1 Microbacteriaceae bacterium
CTCGAGCAGGTGAGCGACGACGAGCTGCAGGAGCAGCTCGAGACGAACTACCTCTCGGTCGCGCGTCTGACGCGCTTGGTCCTCCCAGGGATGCGCGAGCGCGGGAGCGGGCGCATCGTCACCGTGACGAGCGTCGGGGGAGCGGTGGGGCAGCCGTTCTCCGACGCGTACTGCGCCGCCAAGTTCGCCGTCGAGGGTCTCATGCAGTCGCTCGCCCCGGTGGTCGCCCCCTTCGGCGTCGATGTGTCGATCGTCGAACCGGCCGCCGTCGCCTCGTCGTTCGTCGACTCGGTGCATCGCGCCGCCCCCGGCCCGTACGCGGAACTGCAGCAGGCGTACCTCGACCGTGCGGCGACCTCGTTCGCGTCGGCGCAGTCGGCAGAAGATGCCGCGAAGACCGTCGTCGAGGCCGCCACGACGTCGGCCCCGCGGTTCCGCTGGCAGACCTCGGATGCCGCGACCCAGTTCTCCGGCCTGTCGCTGGCCGACCTCGATGGTTCGCGCGTGCTGAACGTGACGTCGGGGTGGGTGCGGCGCGACTGAGGGGTCGCCCCGTTCGCGGGGGCGCCCCGCCCCGCCTGATCGCCCCGCGGTCAGTACAGAAGGGCCGCCGGCTCGAGGTGGGAGGTCTGGTCACCCACCAGAGTGAGTTCGCGCGGATCGATCTTGCGGACCTCGGTCGTGTCTGCGAGGTCGTCGAGACTGATCCAGAAGATGTTGGGGCTCCGCGTCGAACCGAAGTAGTAGACCCGATTGGTCAGGTCGGCGCCGGCGCGCCACCACGTGGGGTAGACGTCGCCCGTCGAGTACGGTGCGCCGTAGGGGACCGAGACGTTGGCGATGAGCTGGAATACCCCCGCCACGGCCTCCTCGGTGTTCTCCGGCTCGGGCAGGTAGTGCAGGAAGTACGCCGAACGCACGAACCTGTCGGCCGAGGTGATGTCACCGGGCGGCGGGAGTTCGCCGCCGAAAGGTCGGTATCGCGACAGGTTCTCCAGCTGCTTGTCGAGCGTGGGGGAGTTGGCCATGACCGTGTACTCGGGGCCGTGGTGCACGACGAGCTCACCTCCGAGCGGCTCGATGATCGCCGAGTCGCCGGTCGGATCCTCGATCGCGATGTGCACCCCGAGCTGCATGCCGCGGAACTCCGGCGAAGTGATGCGCACGCGGCCGATGTGCGCGACGGCCTCGGCGACGGTGGCGAAGTTGTCGAGCAGATACTGCACCCAGAGAGCGTTGGCGACAGAGGGGCGCCCGTCCGGCTCGGGAAATGCGACGTCCTCGGGATCGAGGTACAGGGCGTGGGCCCCGAGTCCCTTCTCGTTCAGCCCGTCGACGGTGCCGAGGCCCCACATACTCGTGACGACGCTCGAGTACAACGAGGTCCAGGCCAGCGAGTGATCATCGGCGCGACCGTCGCGGGCCGTGCCGCGGGGGACGAACCACAGTTCGGGTTCGTCGCTCACCGCCCAATCCATGCAGCGACTGACCGTCTTGGCGACGTCGTTCGTGTTCCAGAGGATTCGTGTGCACACGCGTGCAGCGTATCCCGTCGCCGCGGGGCGATATGGTGCAGAAATGCCCGACGACACGGAGACCCGAGCGACCGGACCCTGGGGCTGGGTCGGCGTGTGGGTGCGCGAGGAGAAGTTCTGGCGCGACATCGGCGCACGCGTGCTCGCGGGCGTGATCACCGCGGCCGTCGTCTACTCCGGCGCCCTGCTCCTCGGGTACCTGCACACGCCCGAGATCGGGGCAGGTCTTCTCCTAGCTCTCGGCATCGTCGCGTGCGGCGTCCTGGTCACGGGTAGCGTTCACCTGCTCCGGAGCACCCGAGCACGTGGCCGCGCGGGAAGCTCGCGAAGCTGGCACATCATCGTGGCGATCGTGCTGCTGCTCGCGTCGGTCGCCATCGCGATCGGCATAGCAACGGACCTGCTGCGCTAGCCCTCGTCTTCCTTGGCGCTTACGACGGCCTTGGCGCTTACGACGGCACGGCCGGCGGATCCCATGAGCACACGGCATCCGTCAATTCCGCCACCGTGAGGCGGCTATCCAGATGAAGCACCGGCTTACCCGTCGCCGCGAGCCACGTGTCGTGCTCGAAACGGTTGCGTCCGTCGAAGGTCGGTTCGTCATACCCCTCGGCCCACGTTCTGAAGACGCGCCAGGCCTCGTCGTCGTGCGGCTGACCTCTGCGGCGGATGACCTCGCGCGCTTCGAGCCGACGCAGGCGTTCCGTGGGGTCCAGGGTGAGGAAAACGATCGCGTCGCACTCGGCGACGACCGACTCGCCCCACCCGAGCATCGACCCGGAAAGCACCCAGGCGGGGCGCGACACGAAGATCTCGCGCATCAGCGCGACCCTCTGCATCTCGCCCCTCTTCTGGAGGAACGGGGGAGTGGTCGGCATCCTGAAGTAGTCGTCCGCATCGGCATGCGGAACCGCCCATCGAGCGGCCAGCGCGTGACCCAGCGTGGTCGTTCCGCTGCCGCTCGCGCCGAGGATGTGCAGGCGGGAAGGACCCATAGCTGCAAGTGCTCTCAGGGCAGGATGCTGTCGACGTACCCACCGTCGACGCGCAGGGCACCGCCGGTGGTGGCCGAGGCCAGGGGAGAGGCGAGGTAGGTGACCATGTTCGCGATCTCGTCCGGCTCGATGAGGCGCTGGATGAGTGACTGCGGGCGTGCGGTCTTCATGAACTCGCGATCCGCCTCGTCCCACGCCAGGTCCTTATCGACCATCTCGTAGACGAAGTCCTCGATCCCCTCGGTGTGCGTGGGACCGGCGATGACGGAATTGACGGTGACGCCGGTGCCCGCAGACGCCTTCGCGAAGCCGCGCGAGACCGCGAGCAGAGCGCTTTTCGAGGCGCCGTAGTGGATCATCTCCTCGGGGATCACGACGGCGGAGTCGCTCGCGATGTTGAGCACCCGTCCCCAGCCACGCTCCATCATCGCGGGGAGCATCAGACGGATGAGCCGCG
>JAKOMY010000042.1 GCA_022702225.1 Microbacteriaceae bacterium
GGCTTCGGCTTCGGTGTCCGCGGAACCGGCTCGTCCGCGCAGAAACGCTTCCTGCGACCATAAACGCGGTGTGCTCGCGTTTCTCGTCGCGCATGGCGTTTATGCGTGAGGGGGCGGATGCCGCGGACGCGGTGCTGGCGTCGGTGCTGGCGCGGGCGTCGGCTGCGGCGTCGACTTCGGCTTCGGCTTCGGTGTCCGCGGAACCGGCTCGTCCCGCGCAGAAACGCTTCCTGCGACCATAAACGCGGTGTGCTCGCGTTTCTCGTCGCGCATGGCGCTTATGCGTGAGGGGGTGGATGCCGCGGACGCCGTGCCGGCTTCGGCGCAGTGCCGCGGGGGTGATGGCAGGTGTCCGGCCGGCGCGGAGCGGTGGCGGCGCCCGGCTGCGCCTCAGGCCCCGCTCAGGAGAGAACGGTGCGGGCGTCGTACCCTGTGCGAATGTCCTTTTCCGCTCACCGGCCCGGCCGTTTCGGCTCCGACGGCCGTATCGAGTTCACGACGGACGAGGAACGCGAGCAGTATCTCGACGACATCCTCGCCGCGCAGAACGCGGCGAACCGTCCCGCCGAACCCCAGGATCACTCGGCCCAGCCGTGGGGCGCGCCGCCCGCTGACGACGACCCACGCTCCGCCATCGCCGCCGACCCGAGCGATACCGATCCGCTCGACGTCGACGCCGCCGACGCCCGCGACACCGTCGTGATCGATCGCGCGGAGCGTGCGCGCGCCGACGACGAGCCTGCGGTCCCGTCCGACGAGGCGCCCGAGCCCGCGGCATCCATCCCCGTGGCATCCGAACCGCGCCAGCCCCGTCTGCGCCGACACGACCCGCGCCGCCCGCGCCTGTCGCTGATCCGCCGCATGGCCGTGCTCGGCGGCGCCGACAACGACGTGCTCGACGAGGTGCCCGAAGAGGTGCCGCGCTTCGTGCAAATGTTCCTCGTGCTCGCGGGAACCGCTCTCGTCTCGTCGCTGTCGATGATGTTCGCGCTGCTGACGGGCGTGCGGGTCAGCCTCTGGCTCGCGATCCCCCTCGCGATCGTGTGGGGCCTCATCATCTTCAACCTCGACCGCTTCCTCACCTCCACGATGCGTTCGACGAAGAACATCTTCCGGCTGCTCGGCCTCGCCATGCCCCGCGTGATCATGGCCGCCCTCATCGGCATCGTCGTGGCCGAGCCCCTGGTTCTGCAGGTGTTCCAGAACGACATCGTGCGCGAGGTCAACTCCACGAACGTCACGCAGGCCCTCACGGACCAGGATGCCGTCACCAACGGCCCCGAGAAGCAGGCGCTCGACGCCGCGAGCGCGCAGGTGTCGGCGCTCGAGAACCAGGCGGCGACCGGCATCGTGACCGGCACCTCGTCGACCTCGGCCGAATCCGCCGCTGCGCAGCAGAGCGTCGACCAGCTCACGCAGCAGCTCGCCGCCCAGCAGAGCGTGATCGACCAGGCGCGCGCCGTGTACCAGTGCGAGCTCACCGGCCAGGGCGCCGGAACGGTTCCGGGCTGCACCGGTGTCGCCGGCAACGGCGCGAGCTCCGATGCGGCGCAGGCGCAGCTCGCACAGGCGCAGTCGGCGTACGACTCGCTGTCGACCCAGCTCGCGCAGGCGCAGTCGACGCTCGCCGCGGCGAACTCCGCCGGCGCCGAGGCCGCCGCGTCGTCCGCCGACCAGAACAAGCAGCAGGCCGAAGACCAGCTGCCCGCCGCTCGCGCCCAGTACGACTCGGCGCTCACGGCGTACAACGCGAGGGCGTCGTCGGTCGCCGACGGCAATGCGGGAGCGGTGGGTCTGCTGAGCCAGATCACGGCCCTCGAGCGCCTGTCGGATCGCGAGCCGACGCTGCGCTGGGCGCACTATCTGATCGCAGCGCTGTTCTTCATGATCGAGCTGCTGCCCGTGCTGGTGAAGGTGCTGACCGGCTTCGGCGGCCCTTCGCTCTACGAGAAGGCCGAGAAGATGCGTGGGCAGATCGCCCTCGACAGGGTGTCGGCCCGCACCTTCCGCAAGCGCGCCGACATCATCGCCGACGGGGCGAACCGCGTTCCGGCGACCGTCTCCTGATGGTCGTATGGAGCGCGGGACTTCTGCTGTACCGGCTCGCGCCCGAGCCGCAGGTGTTCGTCGCGCACATGGGCGGCCCGTTCTGGGCGAAGAAGGATGCCGGCGCCTGGTCGATCCCGAAGGGCGAGTACGACCCCGACACCGAGGGGGCGCTGGATGCCGCCCGCCGCGAGTTCCGCGAGGAGCTCGGGGTCGATGCGCCCGAGGTCGAGTGGGCCGAACTCGGCACGTTCGCGTATTCGAGCGGTAAGAAGGTGGTCGTGTTCGCGGGTGACGGCGCCGGCTTCACGGCATCCCACTTCGCCTTCGGCACCTTCGAGATGGCGTGGCCACCCCGCTCGGGCAAGACCGCGACGTTCCCCGAGGTCGACCGCGCCGAGTGGATGGGCCTGGATGCCGCCCGCGAGGCCCTCGTGAAGGGGCAGCGCCCCGCGATCGAGGCGCTCGCCGTCGCCCTCGAGGGCCTGGGTGGCGATTGAGGCGCTCCCCGCTGGGGGCGGACGTCGTGCGTAACTCCTGAGAAGCCGCGGCGCAGCCGGACACCCGCGCCGGTTCTCCCGGCGAACAGGCGGCCCGCTCCGTGCTTCTCAGGACTTGTGTACGCCCCGGCCATCCCCGGCGCGCGCCGCCTCCTTGGCCCGTGCCGCCGCTACCCGCGTGCCACCCCTCGGCCGCCCACGCCGCGGCGGACGCCTCGCTCGGGCCGTGGAATGGTGCGTAACTCCTGAACGGCGGCGGCCCCGTCTCCTCGGTGCCCCCGGGATACAGGGCACAGCGCCCGGCGTGCGCCGTTCTCTCAGGAGTTACGCGCGGCGACCCTCCCCGCGCTGCCGTTCCGCCTGAGGGCTCCGCATCGCCTCGGGCGCCCGCCCCCCGAACGCACGAGTGTCCAGAACACCCGGACGTTCCGAAAAATCGTCCGGGTGTTCTGGACACTCAAGAGGGGCTCGGGCCCGCGCGCCGCGGGACGCGAGCCCCGCGGCGCGACGCAATTACGGGCGGATGAGGATCTTGCCGACGCGGGGCGCGTCGCTCGCGGTGACGGCTTCGACGATGTCGTCGAGACCGAAGGTGGCGGCGACGGGCAGGGTCAGGGTGCCGTCGGCGAGGTAGCGCGACAGCTCGCCGAAGAGGGCGCCGCGGGTCTCGGCATCCATCGTCTTGCTGACGACACTGCCCCAGAAGCCCTTCACGGTGGCCTGGCGGAAGATGAGGTCGCCGGCGCCGAGCTCGAGCTTGCCGGCGCCCATCGAACCGAAGATCACGAGGGTGCCGTTCTCGCTCAGCAGCGAGAGCACCTGGCCGGCGGCGGGGCCACCGACGGAGTCGACACCCGCGACGACCCGTCCGTCGCCCACGAGGGCGAGGGCCTGGTCGCGCCAGTCGTCGGCGTCGGTCGACACGACGTTGTCGATGCCCTGGGCGGCGAGCTCCTCGACGGCGCTCTGGCGGCGCACGAGGCCGACGACGTTGACGCCGCGCGCCTTCGCGATCTGCGCGACCATGCGGCCGACCGCGCCGTTGGCGGTGTTCTGCACGATCCAGTCGCCGGCCTTCAGGTCGAGCGAGTGCAGCAGGCTGATGGCGCTGAAGGGCATCGAGACGAGCTGCGAGGCGACCTCGTCGCTCAGGCCCTCGGCGACGGGGATGAGGCCCGCGGCCTTGGCGACGACCTGCTCGGCCCACACCCCGAACGTGCCGCCGGTGGCGACGCGCTGGCCGACGGTCAGGTTCTCGACACCCTCGCCGAGTTCCTCGATGACGCCGACGGCCTCGGTGCCGGCGCGGGCGGGCAGCTCGGGCTTGAAGCCGTAGGTGCCGCGGATGGTCCACAGGTCGTGGTTGTGGATGGGCGACAGGAGCACGCGCAGGCGCACCTCGCCGGGGCCGGGGGTCGGGTTCTCGACCTCTTCGACGCCGACGACGTCGGCCGGCTCGCCGAACTGGTGGTGGATGACTGCGCGCATGGATTCCTCCTGTGGTTATTTTGTAACGACCGGTCTAATATAGACCTCGGGCCTGCGAATGCAACCCGGAAGACGTCGAGCGGCGAGGGAGAGAACATGGGCAGGATGCCGAGCTTCGAACGCTCCGCCGTCGTCGACGCCGCGCGCGACGTCTTCTGGCGCCGCGGGTACGCCGAGACGGGCATCGCCGAGCTCGAAGAGGCCACGGGCCTCACCCGGTCGAGCCTCTACAACGCCTTCGGCAGCAAACGCGGACTCTTCGACGCCGTCCTCTCGGCATACCTCGACGACGTCGTGCGCACGCGCCTCCGCCCCCTCGGCGGGGGAGACCCCGGCGCGCTCGAGGCCTACGTCGACGAGATGCGTTCGGCCATCGAGACCGACGCCCCGCGCGCGCGGCTCGGCTGCCTGCTGCTGAACGCGGGTTCGTCTCCGCTGGCGAGCGACGACGCCGAGGTGCGCACGCTCGTCTCGGACTACGCCGCCGAGATGCGCGCCGCGATCCGCTCGGCGGTCGCCGACCGGCGTCCGGATCTGACCCCGGATGCCGTGGACGCCCTCGCCGCGGTGTGCGCCTCGCTCGTGGTGGCCGGCCTCACCCTCGCGCGGGCCGATCGAGACGCGGCGCTGGCGACCCTGGCATCCGTCTCCTCGACCCTGGAGTCTTGGGGCTGAGTCGGCCCCCGGCGGTGTCAGCCCAGCTTCACGGCCGTGCCGTAGGCGACGACCTCCTGGAAGTTCTGCGCCACCTCGCTCGTGTCGAAGCGCATGGCGATGACCGCGTCGGCCCCGACGGCTTCGGCGGCCTCGACGAGGCGCTGCTTGGCTTCGTCGCGACTGTCCTGCAGCTGCTTGGTGAGGCCCTGGAGCTCACCGCCGAAGATCGACTTGAGTCCGGCGCCGAACTGCACGCCGATGTTGCGGGCGCGCACGGTCAGGCCGGTCACCTCGCCGTACACCTCGACGATCTGGCGGCCGGGGACATCGTTCATGGTCGTGACGAGCATGCGCCTAGTGTGGCAGGTGGCGGGCCGCTCCGCGAGGGGTGAATCGAGCCGCTCTGTGTATACCTAGACGGCATGCGGGAGGCAATATATCCCCGTTTCGTCCGCGGATTGCATACACTGGAGCAATGACGGCGAGGGGGCAGCATGCGGGCGAGTGAACGCGCCTACGCGACCCTCCTCGACGAGATCCAGACCGGCACGCTGTCGCCGGGGACCGTCCTCGCCGAAGTGGAGCAGTCCACCCGCCTCGGAGTCAGCCGCACGCCTCTTCGCGAGGCGCTGCGCCGGTTGGCATCCGACGGCCTCGTCGCCCAGGCTTCGGCCCGCGTGACCGTGGTCGCCGGCATCGACGCCGACGACATCCGCTCGCTCTTCGACCTGCGTCGGGCGCTCGAGACCGAGGCGGCGCGACTGGCCGCCCGGCGCGGCGATCGCGGGGAGTTCCGACGCCTCGCGACCGAGTTCGCCGCCGTCGACACCACCGACGCCGACGCGTACTACGCCCTGATCGCCCGCTTCGACGCCGCGATCGACGACGCCGTCGACAACGCCTATCTCTCCGCCGCGCTCCGGAGCGTGCGCACCCACCTCGTGCGGGTGCGGCGCATGGCGCGAGACAACCCCCTTCGCCTCTCGGCCTCGGCCGGGGAGCATGAACTGATCGCGAGAGCGATCGGCGCCGGCGACCCCGAACTCGCCGCCCACGCCGCCCATGTGCACCTGCACAACGCCCTCACCACCATCCTCGAAGCCCTCACGGAGGACCCCTCATGACGATCACCCACCACGTGCGCGTGCACCGCAGCGACGAGAACCTCGCCCGTGAGGGCCAGCTCGCCTGGGCGCTCGCCCGCGTCGCGGTCGACCCGGTGGCCGTCGACGACGACGTGGTGGACATGATCGTCAACCGCCTCATCGACAACGCGGCCGTCGCCGCCGCCTCGATCACCCGTCAGCCCGTGAGCGCTGCGCGTCAGCAGGCTCTCGACCACGCCGTCTCGATCGGCGGCTCGGGTGCCACGGTCTTCGGCTGCCTGCTCGAGCGGCGCACGAGTCCCGAGTGGGCGGCGTGGGCGAACGGCGTGGCCGTGCGCGAGCTCGACTACCACGACACCTTCCTCGCCGCCGATTACTCGCACCCGGGCGACAACATTCCTCCGGTCCTCGCGGTCGCCCAGCACACGGGGCGCGACGGCGCCGCGCTGGTCCGCGCGTTGGCGACGGCGTACGAGATCCAGATCGACCTCGTGCGCGCCATCTCGCTGCATAAGCACAAGATCGACCACGTCGCCCACCTCGGTCCCGCCGCGGCCGCCGGCATCGGCACCCTGCTCGACCTCGACCAGGAGACGATCTACCAGGCCATCGGCCAGGCGCTCCACACCACCACGGCCACCCGTCAGTCGCGCAAGGGCGAGATCTCGACGTGGAAGGCGCACGCGCCCGCCTTCGCCGGCAAGATGGCGATCGAAGCCGTCGACCGTGCGATGCGCGGCGAGACCAGCCCCTCGCCGATCTACGAGGGCGAGGACGGTGTGATCGCCTGGATGCTCGACGGCCCCGACGCGTCCTACGACGTGCCCCTGCCCGGCGAGGGCGAGAGCAAGCGCGGCATCCTCGACTCGTACACGAAGGAGCACTCGGCCGAGTACCAGGCGCAGGCCTGGATCGATCTGGCCCGTCGCCTCGGCACGGAGCGCCCCGAGCTGCGCGAGCCTGCCAACGTGGCATCCATCGTCCTGCACACGAGCCACCACACGCACTACGTGATCGGCTCCGGAGCGAACGACCCGCAGAAGTACGACCCCACCGCCTCGCGCGAGACGCTCGACCACTCGATCCCGTACATCTTCGCCGTCGCCCTGCAGGACGGCGCGTGGCACCACGTCGACTCCTACACCCCCGAGCGCGCGGGCCGCGAAGACACCGTCGCGCTGTGGCACAAGGTCACCACGGCCGAGGATGCCGAGTGGACGCGCCGCTACCACTCCGACGACCCGAACGAGAAGGCCTTCGGCGGTCGCGTCGTGATCACCCTGACCGACGGGTCGGTCGTCGAAGACGAGATCGCCGTCGCCGATGCCCACCCGCTCGGCGCCCGGCCGTTCGCGCGCGAGGACTACGTGCGCAAGTTCCGGCTGCTCGCCGAGCCCGTGCTGCTGCCCGACGAGGTCGAGCGCTTCCTCGAGCTCGTGCAGCGCCTGCCCGAGCTGACCCCCGCCGAGGTGATGCAGCTCACCATCGTGGCGAAGCCCGGCGTGCTGGCCCTGGCACCGGCGCCGAAGGGGCTGTTCTGATGCGCGGGCCGTGCGTAACTCCTGAAGTCTGCACGGTCGGGGGCTTCGGCTCCGTGTCATTCCGCGGGTGCTACGTCGCTGTGCCGCGATTCTTCAGGAGTTGTGCACACCCGACGGAGGAGAACTGATGCTCTACGCCCAGACCACCGCTCGGCAGAAGCGTCGCGCGCTGCGCGAGAAGCTGGCATCCGGTGAACTCGTCCGGATGCCGGGAGCCTTCAACCCGCTGTCGGCCCGACTCATCGAGCGCAAGGGCTTCGACGGCGTCTACATCTCGGGCGCGGTGATCTCGGCCGACCTGGGTCTGCCCGACATCGGCCTCACGACCCTCACCGAGGTCGCGGGTCGCGGTCAGCAGATCGCGCGCATGACGGAGCTGCCGGCGATCATCGACGCCGACACCGGGTTCGGCGAGCCGATGAACGTCGCCCGCACGATCCAGACCCTCGAAGACGCGGGGCTTGCGGGCACCCACATCGAGGACCAGGTCAACCCGAAGCGCTGCGGCCACCTCGACGGCAAGAGCGTCGTGGACGCCGACACCGCGATCAAGCGCATCCGCGCCGCGGTCGATGCCCGCCGCGACCCCGACTTCCTGATCATGGCGCGCACCGACGTGCGGGCGGTGGAGGGACTGGATGCCGCCATCGACCGCGCGAAAGCCCTGGTCGACGCGGGCGCCGACGCGATCTTCCCCGAGGCGATGCGCGACCTCGCAGAGTTCGAGGCGATGCGCTCGGCGCTCGACGTGCCGATCCTGGCGAACATGACCGAGTTCGGCAAGAGCGAGCTGTTCTCGACGCAGCAGTTGCAAGACGCCGGGGTGAACCTGGTGATCTGGCCGGTGTCGCTGCTCCGACTCGCGATGGGCGCGGCGGGCCGCGGCCTCGACGCCCTGGCATCCGAGGGTCA
>JAKOMY010000045.1 GCA_022702225.1 Microbacteriaceae bacterium
ACGCGGATCGCGGCGCCTTCGTCCGTTTCGAACGCCTCGATCTCGATGAGGTCGTCCGAATACTTGGCGGCGTTCTCGAGCACATTCGCGATGGCCCGCCGAAGGCCCAGCACGTCGCCCCAGACGGACACGGCATCCATCTGCCCGAAGACGACCCGACCGGGCGCGTCTCCGGGAAGGACCAGTGAGACAGCCCCGCGGGCGATGAGGTCCAGGCTCGCTCGGCTGCGGCCTCGCTGACTCGCGGTGTCGACCTCGGCCATGAGGGCCTGGGCCATCGCGATGAGGTGGTCGCTCGCTTCTCCCGCAAGATGCAGGAGTCGGTGGTCGGGGGGCAGCTCCTCGCCGATGAGGTCGAGATAGCCGCGCAGGGCGGTGACCGGCGAGAGCAGATCATGCGCGAAGGTGCGCTGCAGGGCCAGACGCTCGTCGGCGGCCTGCTTCTCGGCGGTCAGGTCGCGCACGATCTTGACGAAGCCCCGAACCTGGCCGTGCTCGTTACGGATGGCGGAGATCGTCACGCGCGCCCAGAACTCGCTGCCGTCGCGACGGACGCGCCAGCCGGTGTCCTCGACGTGGCCGTCTCGCTGGGCTGCGGCCAGCAACTGGTCGGGCTTGCCGCGGCGTCGGTCCTCCTCGCGGTAGAAACGCGAGAAGTGCGAACCGAGGATGTCGTCCTCGCTGTACCCCTTGATGCGTTCGGCGCCGAGATTCCATCCGCGCACGAACCCACCGCTGTCGAGCTTGACGATCGCGAACAGGTCGACCTGCTCGTCCCAGTCCTGCGGAATCGAACGTCGGATGCTCATCAAGGGGCGGGTGGGTTCGTGATCGGGTGAAGTGGACGTCATCCGCGGTCCATCCGTGGCCGTGGTCATACGAGGGCGCCCGTGTGGGCCGGGGTGCTTGCTGAAGGCATACGCCGATCATGCCGCGGGGGCGCGCCCGGGAACAGAGATTGACATTCCCGGGCGGCACCTCACGACGAGACGGTGACGAGCGTCCGCTGCCAGCCGCTCGATCCGTCGGGGGCGATCGGCGCTTGATCCTGGATCTGCAGGTTACCCTGCTTGTCCGTGGCTCGGACGGCGATGTAGTGCGTACCGGCGTCGGCGGTCCAGTCGAGCTTCCACTGCACCCACGACTGGTCGTTGATCGGCGTCGACAACTGGGTCTCCTGCCATTCGCCGTTGTCGATGCTGACTTCCACTTTCTGCACGCCCACGGGCTGAGCCCACGCCATGCCGGCGATGACGACGGGGCCCGCCGGGACGGGCGAACCGATCTTGGGCGTGTCGACGCGCGACGACATCTTGATGGGGGCCTCTGCGGAGTAGCCGCGGGGCGTCCAGTACGCCTCGTCCTTGTCGAAGCGCGTCACCGTGAGCTTGGTGACCCACTTCGTCGCCGAGACGTACCCGTACAGGCCTGGCACGACCATGCGCACGGGGAAGCCGTGCTCGAACGGGAGCGGTTCGCCGTTCATCTTCACGGCGAAGATCGCATCGAGGTTGTCGTCGGTGAGGGACGAGAGGGGAGTGGATGCCGTGTACCCGTCGACGCTCTCGGAGAGGACCATGTCGGCATCTCCCTGAACGCCGGCCATGCGCAGGACGTCGCGGATGGGGATTCCGGTCCAGATGGCATTGCCGACGAGTCCGCCGCCGACCTCGTTGGACACGCAGGTGAGGGTGACGCCGTACTCGTCGAGTCCCATGTTGACGAGATCGTCGAAGCTGAGCTCGATCGGGTTGTCGACCATGCCCTCGATCGAGAGACGCCACGTGGTGGGGTCGACGTTGGGGACCGTGAGCGCGGTGTCGACGCGGTAGAAATCGCCGTTCGGGGTGATGATCGGGGTCAGGCCGTCGATCTCCCAGTTCGCACCCTCGGGCACGGTCACCGTGGTGCGAGCCGAGGGGATCCGCAGGGCATCGCGGGCGGCGGCGACCGACGAGGTGGCGGCGTTGAGCACGCGGGCTCCGACGCCCACCACGACGGCGCCCACCGCGGTGAGGCCGGTGAACAGCAGGAACTGGCGACGGTCGGTGCCCACGGCATCCGCCTTTCCCGCGGTCGCGGCCGAGACCCAGCGACGCAGGCGCACGATGGCGAGGAGCAGGACGAGGACCCCGGCGACGGTGCCGATGACCGGGGGGAGCCAGGCGAGAGCTCCGGCTCCGGCGCGCGTGACGATGGCCGCGGTCGCGAGGATGCCGCCGATGCCGAGCAGGATCACCCCCACGAAGCGGAAGCGGTACTCGAGCACACCGGCCACGGCGGCGGCCACGGCGGCACCGAGACCGACGCCGGCGAGCAGGGCGATCTTGTCGCTCTCGCCGAACAGCGTGATCGCGAGCTCTTTCAGGGGGCGCGGGACGATGTCGACGATGAACGAGCCGACGGCCAGGATCGGACTCGCCGATCGGGCGACGAGCGCCGCGAGCGCTTCGGCGACGGCCAGCAGAGCCGCCGCAGACACGATTCCGGCCAGGGCGGCCCAGATCCAAGCGTGCGGGCGTCGGACCGTGGTGGTCTTGTCTTCCCGGGCCGCGGTGTCGGTCGTCATGGCATCCCTCGTCTCCGCTCGGCGCGTGTTCGCGAAGAGCCTTCCTACCTGTTCGGAGCGGAGGGCGGAACGGATGCCGTCAGGAGCCGGCGTCGGGAGCGCTCGCGGACGCGGGGGACAGCGCGAAGACCGCGACGCCCGTCGTGATCAGTGCCAGGGCGAAGCCGAGGCCCGGGCCGAGGGGCTCTCCGAGGAGCGGCACGGCCACGACGGCGGTGAGGACCGGGCTGAGGGCTCCGGCGGCGGCGGGCAGGCTGCTGCCGAGGTTCTTGACCGCCACGACGTAGCAGGCGGTCGAGAGCAGCCCCGTGCCGACCCCCTGCACGAGGGCGTAGGTGCCCACGGTGCTCAGGTCGGCTGTGCCGGCGAGGAGGGTGGAAGGCAACACGCCCGTTGTCGCCAGGAGCAGGGCGGATGCCACGGACGTCACCGACACGACCACGATCACCGTGATCGGATCGAGCCGGGTGCGGGCGACGCCGAGGGTATAGGCGGCCCACACGAGGCCGGCAGCCAGAAGCACGGCGATACCGGCGGGCCCCGCCGGTCCGCCGGTGAACAGCGCGCTGGCCACCACTCCCGCGACGATCGCGGTGAGGGCGAGCAGGCGGCGCGGCGACACCCTGCGGCGCACGCACAGGAAGAGCAGCACCGCGACGAACAGGGGGACGGTTCCCGGTACGAGCAGTCCGGTGAGCGCCGCAGAGGTGAGGTGGGCGCCCCAGGCGAACAGCAGGAAGTGCGGCAGGCCGGCCAGGAGCACGAGAGCGAGGACAGCGGGGCGCTCGGCGCGGAGAGCGCGGAATGCGCGGGGGATCCACGGGCTCAGGACGATCGCGGGAACGGCGAAGCGAACGATCGCGGCATCGACCATCGTGAGTCCGGCGCCCTCAAGGGCGCGCGTCGATAGGGCGAACGACGACCAGAGGGCGACGACGGCGGTGAGAGCCGTCAGACCGACGACGGTGCGGCGGGGCAGCGCTCGGGGCAGGGGCAGGGTGAACGTCGTCACCCTGCGAGCGTAGAAAGATCGCCGACGCAGCGGATTGCGATTCTTGCCCGCAGTCCACGAAAATTGGCAGAATCTGCTACATGACTTCGCTCGATCGCATCGACCGACTGATCCTGCGTGAACTGCAGCAAGACGGTCGGCTCTCCAATCAGGAACTGGCCGATCGAGTCGGTCTCTCGCCCTCGCCGTGCCTGAGGCGCGTGCGTCAGCTCGAGCAGGCGGGCGTCATCGAGGGCTATCGCGCGGTGGTGTCGCCGAGAGCGGTCGACCTCACCATCACGGCGTTCGTACGCTTGCGGCTCGCCTCGCACGAGGGGGCGACGGTGGATGCCGTCGAGGAGCGCTTGCGCGCGATCCCGCACATCGTCGAAGCGCACCTGCTCGCCGGCGACTGGGACTACCTGGTGCGCATCGTCACGCCGAGCTTCGAGGAGTACGAGCGACTCCTGCGCGATCACCTGCGCGCGATCCCTTCGCTGTCGTCGATCGACACGACCTTCGCGTTCGGGGTCACCAAGCCCGTTTCGCCCCTGCCGCTGGAACCGGCCCCCGGGCACGCGTAAGGCCCGGGTCGACGATCGCGACCCGGGCCCGGGGCCGTTCAGCGCTGCGAGCGCTGCTTGAGAACCTTCGCCTGCACCTTGCGGCGGATCTTCTGTACCTTGGGGTCTTTCCAGACCCGGTAGGCCACGGTTCCGGCGGCGACCGCACGGCCGATCGCCGTCCGGGCCAGGACGGCCCCTGCGAGTCCGACTGCGCCGGTTCCGATCCAACGTGCGACACCCATGACGCCTCCTCGATTGCGTGTGGGTTCTCACCTCACACGATCCAGCGCCGGATGCCGCGCCGCTTGCGCCGACGCCGTGGTTGTGCGTCGCTCAGCGCAGCGACCCGCCCGAGGGGGCGGCGAAGGGCTCGAGGGCGGCGATCACGTCGTCGCCCAGTGTGGCCTTGCTCGCCTCGACGGCGTCGTCGATCTGGCTCGGGCGCGAGGCGCCGATGATCGCGGTGGTGACCACCGGGTCACGCAGCACCCACGCCACGGCCAGCTGCGGGATCGACAGCCCCGCATCGCGGGCGACCCCGTCGATGCCGCGGATGCGTTCGAGGTAATCGTCGGTGAGGGCGGACTCGTCGAGGAAGCGGCTGTCGGCCGCTCGCGAGTCGGCGGGGACGGTGCCGTCGAGGTACTTCGCGGTCAGCAGGCCCTGGGCGAGCGGCGAGAAGACGGCGCTGCCGACCGAGAGCTCGCGCAGCGTGGGGAAGAGCTCCGACTCGGGCGTGCGGTCGAACAGCGAATAGCGCGGCTGGTGGATGAACAGGCGCACGCCCTCGGCCGCGAGCAGCTCGTGCGCGCGGCGGGTGAGTTCGGCCGGGTAGTTCGAGATGCCGACGTACAGCGCCTTGCCGCTGCGGACGATGTCGGCGAGAGCGGTGACCGTCTCTTCGATCGGCGTCTCGGGGTCGACGCGGTGGGAGTAGAACACGTCGACGTAGTCGGTGCGCATGCGCGTGAGGCTCTGCTCGAGCGAGCGCACGAGGTACTTGCGCGATCCGCCGTCGCCGTAGGGCCCGGGCCACATGTCGTACCCGGCCTTCGTCGAGACGAACAGTTCGTCGCGGTAGGGGCGCAGATCGCTGTCGAGCACCGTGCCGAAGGTCGTCTCGGCCGCGCCGTAGGGCGGGCCGTAGTTGTTCGCGAGGTCGATGTGCACGACGCCGCGGTCGACGGCGTGGCGCAGGATCTCGCGCTGCGAGTCGAGCGTGCGTCCGCTGCCGAAGTTCTGCCAGAGACCCAGCGAGATACGGGGGAGGGGGATCCCGCTCGCCCCGGCGCGCAGGAACGGCACGTCGTCGTAGCGGGTGGAGGACGCGGTGAACGCGGACGTCAGGCGGGGGTCATCGGCGGCGATGGGCATGCTTCTCCTCGACGGTGAAGGGGGTCACCGTCGACTCTGCCACGGATCGCGCGGCCATCAGGCGGGAACGTGCGCGAGTTCTTCGCGAAGGATGCCGGCACCCGCCGAGAGCGCGCTGAGCTTGTCGAACGCCACCTGGCGCGGAAGGGGCGCCATGCCGCAGTTCGAGCTCGCGATGAGCTTGTCGGCATCCACGAACTGCAGGGCACGCCGCAGGGTGTCGGCCACCTCTTCGGGGGTCTCCACCTCGTGGCTGGCGACGTCGATCGCGCCGAGCATGACGTTCTTGCCGCGGATGAGCTCGATGAGGTCGATCGGCACGTGCGAGTTGTGGCTCTCGAGCGACACGGTGTCGATGCTCGAGCGCTGCAGCAGGGGGAACGACTCCTCGTACTGGCGCCATTCCGCCCCCAGGGTCGCCTTCCAGTCGGTGTTCGCCTTGATGCCGTAGCCGTAGCAGATGTGCACCACCGTCTCGGCGCGCAGTCCCTCGGCGGCGCGCTCGAGGGTGGCGACGCCCCAGTCCTTCATCTCGTCGAAGAAGACGTTGAAGGCGGGCTCGTCGAACTGGATGATGTCGACGCCGGCGGCTTCGAGTTCGAGCGCCTCCTGATTGAGGATGGTGGCGAACTCCCACGCGAGCTTCTCGCGGCTGCCGTAGTAGCGGTCGGCGAGAGTGTCGATCATCGTCATGGGGCCGGGAAGGGCCCACTTGATCGGGCGATCCGTCTGCTGACGCAGGAACGCGGCATCCTGGACGAAGACGGGCTGGCGACGGCTCACCGCGCCGACCACGGTCGGTACGCTCGCGTCGTAACGGTCGCGGATGCGCACGGTCTCGCGGTTCTCGAAGTCGACGCCCTCGAGGTGCTCGATGAAGGTCGTCACGAAGTGCTGGCGGGTCTGTTCGCCGTCGCTGACGATGTCGAGGCCCCGGCGCTCCTGCTCCTTCGCGGCGCTGCGCAGGGCGTCGTGCTTGCCCTCGACGAGCGTGTCGCCGTCGAGTTCCCACGGCGACCACAGCACCTCGGGCTTGGCGAGCCAGGCGGGCTTCGGGAGGCTTCCGACGATGGAGGTGGGCAGGAGAGTGTTCACGGCGGTCGCCTTCGGGGAGGTCATCGGGTGGGGAGGGCGTCGGCGACGAGCCAGGCGTCGAGCACGGCACGGTGAGGCTTCACGAAGTGCTCCTCGGTGTATCGGCCCTGCGTGATGCCCAGGCGACTGCGCTCGTCGCGGTCGTAGGCGATGTCGGTGCGGGTGAAGTCCTCGTGCGCCAGCGTCGGGCGGTAGACCTCGCCCGCGGGCTCGTGCGCGTTGTAGATCTCGGGACGATAGATCTTCTGGAACGTCTCCATCGTCGCCACCGTGCCGGCGAGCTGCAGGTCGGAGTAGTCGGCCAGCAGGTCGCCGCGGAAGTAGAACGCCAGCGGGGCCACGCTGCCGCGCGGCATGAAGTACCGCACCTGCAGGCCCATCTTCCCGAAGTACTCGTCGGTCAGCGAGAACGAGTCCTGCTCGTACTCGTGCCCCAGGACGGGGTGCACGACACCGGTGCGGTGGTACTCGCGGCTCGTCGACACGCTGATGCACACGACGGGCGACTGCGTGTAGCGCTCGCGGTAGGCCACGGAATCGAGGAAGTGCTGGAAGAGCTTGCCGTGCAGGATGCCGAAGCCCTCGGGGAGCGTGAAGGCTTTGCCCTCGCCGTTGGCCGCCGGCAGCAGCACGCTGAAGTCGTAGTCGCGCAGGTAGGACGAGAAGTTGTTGCCCACGATGCCCTGGTGGCGCTCGCCGGTGGCCGTGTCGACGAGGTGGAGGTCGAGGACCTCGAGCAGGGGGAATTCGCGATCGTCACCGTCGTCGTCGAACTGCAGCTCGGCCGAGACGATGTCGAGCTCGACCCGGTAGCGGTCGCCGTCGGGGTTGTCGGCGTCGGCGAGTTCGTTGAAGCGGCGGTCGATCATGGCCAGCGCATTGCGCAGGTTCTGCCGGCGGTGCTCGCCCCGGGCGAGGTTGGCGAAGTTCGTGGTGATCCGCGAGCTGGTCGAGGGGGCGTAGTCCTCGTCGAAGCGCGTGGTGGAGATGCGGAACGTGATGTCGTTCGCCATGTCGAGCCAATCGGATAGGGCCGGGGTGGGCCGTGCGGTGATCGTGTCCTCATCGTGCGCCCTCTGCGGGGTCATCGAGTAATTCCGCTCCGCTATACGCGGGTATAGCTTTGGGCTATGGCAAAGCGCGCGAGTGGCATCACGCTGCAGCAGATGCAGTACTTCATCGAGGTGGCGGCGGAAGGATCCATCAGCGCCGCGGCCGACCTGCTCTACGTCGCGCAGCCCACCATGTCGGCCGCGATGCGCGATCTCGAGACGCGGGTGGGCCGGGACCTGTTGACCCGCTCTGCGCGCGGCGTCACCCTGACCGTCGACGGGGTCGAGTTCCTCGGCTACGCCCGGCAGGTGGTGGAGCAGGCCGAGCTGCTCGAGCAGCGCTACCTCGGTCGACCGCCCTCACGACGCCTGCTGGGCGTCTCGGCCCAGCACTACTCGTTCGTCGTCGACGCGTTCGTGCGGATGGTGAAGGCGACGGATGCCGCGGAGTACGAGTTCTCGCTGCGCGAGACCCGCACCTTCGACATCATCGAAGACGTCCGGACGCTGCGCAGCGAGCTCGGCATCCTGTTCCGCAACGACTTCAACCGGAACGTGCTCGACAAGCTGCTGCGGGACTCGGGGCTCGCCTTCCACCCGCTCTTCCGCGCCGAGCCGCACATCTTCGTCTCTCGACGCAATCCGCTCGCCGGTCGCGAGCGCGCGACTCTGGACGACCTGGCGGACCTCCCGCGTCTCACCTTCGACCAGGGCGCGAACAACTCGTTCTACTTCGCCGAGGAGATCCTCTCAACCCTCTCCAGCAGGCAGGAGATCCGGGTCTCCGACCGCGCGACGATCTTCAACCTCATGATCGGTCTCGACGGATACACGATCTCCACCGGCATCATCAGCGACGACCTCGACCCCGAGATCGTCGCGGTCCCCCTCGACGTCGACGAGCGGATCGAGATCGGCTGGATCGGGCGGACCGCCATCCCCCTCACCGAACAGGCGCAGCGGTACCTGGGCGAGGTGCGCGATGTCGTGGCGGGGTTCGGGGTGGAACTGCTGGACTGAACGCCCGCGGACGCCGAGAGGCGACGACTCCCGAAGGAGCCGCCGCCTCTCGGGATCGCTCAGCTCGCGCGGGTGCGCGGGCGACGCATCGCCCAGCCGGCCGCTCCGGCGACCAGCAACATCGTTCCGAGCAGGGCGACACCGAACGGAGCCTGAGCCCCGGTCGCGGCGAGGGTGCCCTTCGCGGAGACCGTGACGGGCAGCCGCGCGATCTCCGACCCGTCGGCGGCCCACACCACGATGTGGTGCTGGCCCGTCGGGAGCGTCGCCGGGATGCGCACGTCGAAGCTCACGCGTCCGTTCGCGTCCGCGACGGGGATCCCCGTGATGCGGATCGGATCGCTGCGCAGCTCGGCCGTGACCTGCTCGCCGGGGGCGAGACCGCTCACGTTCACGCGCACGACGCCACCACGCTCGACCGCGTTGACCGACGACGTGGCCGTGCGCGGCATCGCGGTGCCCGCCGTCGGCGAGCCGGTACCGCTCGCGCTGGGCGAGGCGGTGCCCGACGGGCCGGGGCCCGCCGTTGCGGTCGGCTGCGGGCCGGCGGTCTCGGTGGGTTCCGGGCTCGCGGTTCCCGTGGGCTCCGGGCTCGGCGCATCGGTGCGGACGACGGCGACCGTGTAGGTCGTCTTCGTCCGGTGATCCTGCGCGTAGGCCTCGAGGGTGAGCGTCGGGGTGCCCTCGCCGAGGGCCACCGTGCGCACCTTCGTGTCGTCGATGAGGATGCCGTTCGCGAAGACCAGCCCGCTCGGAACGGCCGGGTCGGCGTCGAACGTCACCTCCGTGCGACCCTTCGGCACACTCAGCGTGTATGCGGTCGTGGTCCCGTCGAAGGCGGGCGAGAGCGTTCCGCCGTCGAACGACAGACCCGTCAGCGCCGACGCCGTTGCGAAGGCGGTCTGCGTCGCCGTGAACACGCCGTACACGCCACCGACGAAGCTCGACCCGTTGCTCTGGAACCGCACCGTGACGACGGGGATCTTCTTTCCCTCGGCATCCAGCACGTAGCCCCCGTTGGCATCCTTCTTGTATCGGTCCTTCGCCTCGGTGTCGGCCAGGAACGACGCGGGGATCTCGTCATATTGCACGTACCACTGGTCCGCCCCTGCGGCGTTCGTGATCCGCTCGCTCTTGAGCTTCTGATCGTTCACGTAGACGTCGAAGGTGCGTCCGTCGTCGCCGCCGTAATAGCGCACGCCGAGGTAGTTCTTCGGCGCCGAGGGGTCGATCTGCAGGTCGTACTGGAAGAACGCCGCGGGGTTCGCCTGCGCGTCGCGATAGCCCATGCCCCGCCAGACGCCGACCTGCGAGAGGTTCGTCTTGTAGCTCTTTCCCGCCTCGCTGTTGTTGTTGTCGAACGAGACCAGCGAGTCGACCGTGGTCTCGTCGATGCGCAGCTGCTCCTTCTCTTTGCGGATCATCGCCTGAGCGGCGGCGGAGTCGGGCTCGATGAGGTTCATGTACAGGCCGTAACGGACGTTGTACATGCTGTAATACGGCTCGAATGTCAGGGCGGCTGCGGCGCTGTCGACGTTCTTCAGGCCGAACCGCATCACCGACCGATCGTTGTTGTCGAGACCGTTCTCCAGACGCACCAGGTTGGCGGCGATGTTCTTCTTGAAGTCATCGACGTTCGACACCAGCACGTTGTTGCTCACCGACTTGTCGGCCACGCTCATCTGCACCAGGATGCCGGCCTCGTACGAGGCGTCGACGTTCGTCGAACTGAGCGCCGTCGAGAGCACGATCGGGCCGTACCGGAAGGCCACCCAGTTCGGGTTGCCGGCGTCGGAGTCGACCGTGACGGAGGCGGGGAGGGTGTACACGAGCTTGTCGCCGGCGGATACCGGAACCACGAGGTATCCGTTCTCTCGGGCGACGTCGACGGTGTTGCCGTTCACCGTCAGCGTGGGGTTCGGCGACCAGTCCGGCACGCGCAGACGCAGGGTGGTCCCGCTGGCCAACGCGGTGCCGTCGAGCGACGCGACGGAGAACTCCACCACGTCGGTGTTGGGGACGTCCGCCGTCTGCGTCAGCTTCAGGTTCTGCTCGGGGGAGTCGAGCTCCGACGAGCGGAACATGTTGACCCACACCGAGGTGCCCTTGTGGAAGTAGATCGAGTCGCCGAGCTTCGTGAAGCTCTCGGTGGCGGTGCCGTGATCGCACCAGAACTCGTCCTCCTTCTTGCCGAAGACCTTGGCATAGCCCGCGGTCTGGGGCTGGAAGTACGTCATCATTCCCGTCTCGGGGTTCTGCGACGCGAGGATCGTGTTGATGTACGTGTTCTCGTAGTAGTCGGCGTACTTCACGTCGGGGGCGACGCGGAACAGCGCTCGCGTGAGCTTGAGCATGTTGTACTCGTTGCACCCCTCGACCGTGGAGTTCTCGCCGTAGCCGCTGGTGTTGCCGTTCGTGGCGAAGTCGTACAGGGTACCGGGCTGTTGGAAGTGCTCGGAGTAGCTGTTGCCGCCGCCCACGTAGGAATGGTCCTCGACCACCATCGCCCAGAAGTTGTCCGCCGCCTGTCGGTACATCCCGAGGTCGGCCTTCTCGGCGTCGCTGAGTCGGGCGTACAGCGTCGGGTCGTCGGTGAGGACCGTGTATCGCTTCAGCGCGCCGATCAGCTTCGGGATCGTCGTGTTCGCGTGCTTGCCGGCGAGGACGTCCTGACCCGCCGCGAGCTGGCGGAACAGCGTCGTCTCGTCGAAATATTGGGCGGCCTTCTTGTGGTTCTCATCCATCGAGATGCTGTACAGGTCGTACAGGGCTTCGTTCATTCCGCCGTACTCGGTGTTGAGCAGTTCACCGGGGTTGGCCTGACGCGATCCCCAGGTGTTCAGCCAGGTTCCGAACTTCTCGGCCACGGTGAGCGCCTCGTCTCCGACCGCCTCGGGCGCGTATTGGTGCGCCTTGAGGAGTCCGGCCAGCACCTTGTGCAGGTTGTAGAACGGCACGATCAAGCCGTCGCGACCGCCGGGCAGGTACGACACCGGGAACGGTGAGACGTAGCCGGCGTTGTCGGGGTCATTCTGCGCGTAGGCGTCCTGTGCCGCTTTGAGCCCGTCGACCGCCGTCGTGAGCTTCTCGAGCAGCTGCGCCTTGCGTGCGGCATCCGTCTCCGTGGCGTACGCCTGCGACAGCGCGGAGAGGAAGTGGCCGAAGAAGTGCCCCTGGAAGCGCGCGCCGGTGGTGCGCTCCCACCCGCCGTAGGGCTGGGCCGTGGTCGGAATGCCCGAGAGCTGGTCGAAGGAGTAGAGGAAGCGCTTCGGATCGAGGGTCAGCAGCCAATCGACCATCTTCGTGTGGCTGTTCTGCAGGTAGGGGTCTGCGACGAAGACCTCGTTGAGATCGGTGTCGTCGACGTACAGCGAGGCGGTCGATCCCTCCGCCGGCACCGTGACCGTGAACGTCTTCGTCCGGGCGGTGCTGCCGCCGTAGGTGGCGCTGGCCGTCAGGGTGACGGAAGAATCCGCCCCCTGTGGGCGGACGACCGCGGCCTGTCCGGCCTGGACGGCGATGACGTCGGCGTTCGACGAGGTCCACGACAGCTCGGATCCGTTCGCCGTCGAGGTCGGCACGCCGAAGTCTGCGGTCGCGGTCGTGGGGACCGACACGGAGTCGAGGCCCTTCTGCGCGATGGTCGAGGGGTCGAAGGTGGGGTCGTTCTGCCGTTGGAGGGCGACGACGTCCGACGTGGTGGCGACGGCGTCGTAGAGCGTGTAGTCGTCGAGGGCGCCCTGGCTGTACGCGCCGTTGTGGACGACTCCGTTGAAGCCGATCGTCTTCTCGACATCCGTGGTGCCGAGCACGCCCGAGGCGTTCGGGCCCACCGGGACGACGACCGTCGAGGTCTGCTTCTCGCCGTTGCGGTAGAACGACACCGCCTTGGTGGTCTTGTCGTAGGTGACGACGACGTGCGTCCAGGCGTCGCTCGGGAAGAACGCATCCCGCGTGCCGGTCACCGCGACCTTGTAGGGCTGGTTGTTCCCGGGCCCCACGGAGAGCGCGAGCGGGGTATTGGGTCCCTCGGAGGTCAGGTACCACCCGTCGGTGAACCACTCGCGCTTGTTCCAGGTGAACACCTGTTCGGCATCGCCCATGCTCCCGTCGGGTTTGAACCAGAAGGAGGCGGTGAGGTTCTCGGGCTGCAGGGAGGGGGACGTTCCCAGGCCCAGCGCGTCATCTCCCGAGAGCTTCAGCGCCCGACCGTCGATTCCCGCGGTGTACTCGGCCGCTCCTCGGATCATGGAGGTGGGGTTCCCGCGGGGGCCGCTGTCGGCGATCGAGTCATCGAAGGGGAGGTCGAGGACCTTCGAGCCGTCGAGCCCGGTGTCCGCCGAAGCGGCGAGCGGCGTCGTGAGCGCCACCGCCCCGCTGGCGACCATGAGGGCCACGGCACCGAGCGCGACCGATTTTCGGATACGGGACATGCTGTTCCTTCCTGCGGCATCGCAGAACGAGGAAGTCGGGCGTGCGGCGGAAGGCGTCGAGGCCTTTCACGAAAGGGGGCCGGACCTCCTGGCGGAGCGTCATTGCGCGGCGACGTCTTCGTCGCCTGAGGTGATGTTAGCGCTCACAGAGCGGGGCCGAAAGAGCTATCTCGGACACAGTTACCTGATCGTGACGGCAATTCGTCCATTCACCGCGTCGTCAGATGAGAAACCGATGAGAAGGATCTCCGCGCCCTTCCTGCCGGCTCGGGAATGCGTTTACTGTCTCAGGACGCGACACCGACGTCGCGGACCATTCGAAGGAGAGTGACCATGCAGCACGCATCCCCCCGTCCCCGTGCCCTCGTTCAGCGCATCGTCGTCGCGGCCGCAGCGCTCGCCGCCGTCATCGCCCCCTTGGCGGCGACCTCGACACCTGCCGAGGCGGCCGGGCGCATGACCTACACGCTCTATACCGAGGCGAACCCCACGGCCGACCAGGCCGATGCGTACGACCGCATCCGAGCGGCGATGGATGCCGCGGTCTCGCGCTACAACGAGTTCAGCGACTTCGACCGGCACCTGAACGTCTACTACGTCCCCGGGGTCCCCACCGCCGAGGCGAGCATCGACGGGACGATCCGGTTCGGCGAGAATCGCGGCTTCATGCAGGAGCGCACGGCGCTCCACGAGATCTCGCACACCGTCGGCAACGGCACCGCCAACGCCTGGTACGCGATGTGCCAGAACGGGCAGTGGACCGGCCCCAACGGCAACGCGAAGCTGGCCGAGTTCGATGGAGCCGGGGCCGTGCTCAACTGCGGAGGATCGCACATCTGGCCCTACGGCCTGAACTACGACAACGAGATGTCCGATCTCAACGCCGACCGGCACGTCCAGCTGATCTGGGCGATGATCGCCGACGGCATGTGAGTCCCGGGTCGAGCGTCGCCTGGCGGCCCCTCCCGCCGAGCGACGCTCGACCTCAGGCGCACCAATCGGGCCGCGTGCCCGAGAGCTGCGTCTCGATCTCGCCCGACTCGGCGTCGACGATGCGCGTCGAGCGGCCCACGCGGTCGGCGCGTGCGGGATACCCGTCGATCGGCGCTGCCTCGGGTGCGCTTCCGACAGCGAGGTGTCGGCCGCTCGGTGAGGCACACACCTCCTGGAGACGTTCGCCGCTCCCCGCGACGGCGAGCAGGACCCCCGACCCCTCTGCCGTCGACCGTGTGATCTCCTGGCCGGTCCACGTGAGGACGGACGTGGGGGAGAGCACGAGACTGCCGAGCGTCGAGGTGGCCGCGGGGGCCCCGGTGACATCCGTCACCGACCCGTTCGTCAGATCCAGGACCGAGGTCGCGGCATCCGACGACACCACGACCGACGTCGTCCCCGGGAGGATGCCGCGCAGATCGCCGAGCTGGCCGAGTGCCCGCGGCGGAGCGACCCCCGTCCCATCCACGAGGACGAGACTCCGGTCGGCGGCCTGCGCCACCAGGTAGGCGCTGCCGGGCACGAAGAACCACGCGTCGGTGCGCAGCGGCATCCCGTCTATGCCGTGCACGGCGCGCGGCGCGGAGTCGTCCGCCGCCGGGTCGGTCAGAAAGAGCGTGTTCGTGTACTCCGTCGTCCCATCGGCGGAGGGACCGGTGAAGACGTACCCGACTCGACCGGCGTCGGCGGATGCACGAAGGAGTCGGATGTCGCCTCGGCCCGGCGCGGGAAGGGTGGCTTCGACACCCGCATCGTCGACCGTCTGCAGGCGTGCGCCTCCCTCCGGGGCGAGCACGAGCGCCACGACCCCGTCCGGAGTGTCGGCGTATTCCTGGATGCGCGGCGCCGACAGCAGAGTGGTCTCCGTCCCGCGTGACAGGTCGTGACGGACGACGCGGTCCGGTGTGTCGTCGACCCGGTCGAACGCCCCGCCCCGCTCGAGGACGGTGACCGTGTTCGAGGGCGTCGTGAAGGTGTACTCCACCGCGCTCGTGGCGCCCGTGGCCCGTGATCGCAGACCCGGGGCGACGATGCGGTACACCGTGTCGAAGTCGAGCAGGTCGGTGAAACGTACCCGGACCGAGGCGCCGTCGAGGTCGATGTCGGCGGGCGCCGCGGGTTCGATACGCAGCCCCTCTACCGAGGAGGAGTCGAGCGGTTGGTCGGTGCGCAGGGTGAGCGTCAGATCGCGTTGAGAGACGGTGAGCGAGACATCGCCGGTGACGGCGCGCAGGCGCGGCCCGCGATCCAGGGCCAGAGCCGCCATCGCGACGCTCGCGCCGACGAGGACGAGGACGACGATCGCCGCGACGACGAGGAAGCGGCGCCGCGTACGGCGGGGTTCACGAGAGGTAGGGATCATCGGGTTCGGGCACCTCCTCGATCGTGTCGGGACGGAGCACGGTCGCGCCGTCGTCGTCGGTGAAGGTTCCCGCGACACGGACCCAGGCACCGGTCTCGACGCCCGCGGGCAGAGCGGAGCGCTCGATGCGGACCGCGAAGAGCTGGGCGTCGACCGTGCAGCAGGTGACCGCGTAGCGGCCGATCCGCGCGGTGTCGGTTGCGGCGTCGAGAAGGACGAAGCCGGTCACGTCGGCCTGCTGCCCCACGAGATCGGATGCCGTGGACCCGGCGCCGAGTATGGTGGCCCAGTCTCGCAGCGAGAACCTCGTGGGATCGCTTCCCACCAGTGAGGGCGCCGCGACATCGCCTCCGCCGCTGGTGGCGGCGGTGCTCGTGAGTGCGCGCTCGGCACTCAGCACGGCCGGCGGCGCGACGAGCAGGGCGAGGGCAGCGACGACGACGAGGGTCCCGCTCACGGCGGTGGCGAGAAGACCGCGGCGAGGCGCGTGGTCATGGCCGTGATCGTCGTGCTCCGGCGCTCGCCGCGCGAGCGAGAACCACACGGCCAGAGCGAACAGGGCCGCTCCCACCAGCGTGAGGACGACGGTGAAGACCACGTACCGCGGGTGGATGTACAGCGTCAGGTCGCCCCGGGCGGCGAGGGCGAGGGTGCAGAGCACGCCGATGCCGCACAGAATGAGCCCGGTCCACCGGGAGAGGAACTCAGACAACGAGGTTCACCGCCAGGCCGATCGTCACGGCACCGAGGGCGACGAGAAGGGTGAGCCCCGCCAGTGCGCGCACGCGGAAGGTCGTGGACAGCATCGCGAGCATCTTCACGTCGATCATCGGCCCGAACACGAGGAAGGCGACGAGCGCTCCCGGCGAGAAGGACGACGCCAGCGAGAGGGCGAAGAACGCGTCGACGTTGGAGCAGATCGCGATCACGAAGGCGAGCACCATCAGCGCCAGGATGCCGACCACGGGGTGCCCGCCGATCCCGGTGAGCGTCTCGCGAGACATCGCGACCTGGATGATCCCCGCGATCGCCGCGCCGAAGAAGAGCGCCGGCAGCATCGCCGAGACCTCGTCGCGGAACATCCCGGCTGCTCGGGCGAGAGAGGCCCGTCGGCGGGCGGAGGGCGCGGCGGCGCAGGTCGCCGCCCACGCGGGGGCGAGAAGGCGCTCCGGTTCCGGGTGCAGGCTCACCACCCACCCGACGAGGTTCGCGATGACGAACCCGCCCAGCAGCCGCGACACCAGGATGCCGTCGTCCCATCCGAACGCCTGATAGGTCGTGATGAGGGTCACCGGGTTCACGATCGGAGCGGCCAGCAGGAACGTCACCGAGTCGGCGACCGAGAACCCCCGCAGCATCAGCCCGCGCGCCAGGGGCACGTTGCCGCACTCGCAGACGGGGAGCACCACTCCCAGCAGCGACAGCACGGCGCGGCGGGCTACACCCCGGCGGGGGATCACGGCATCCATGATTCTCGTCGGCACCCACAGCTGCACCGCGATCGAGATCACCACGCCCAGGAAGACGAACGGCAGGGACTCGATCACCACGCTCGCGGCGAGGGTGATCCCATCCGACAGTGCGCCGGGCAGGGGAGTGTCGGCGCCGATGGTGACGAGTCGCACGGCCGCGGCGGCGACCACCACCGCCGCGATGACGAGCAGGGGGCGTCCGAAGGGCCTCCGCCCCGGCTCGGCCAGGGCGGAGACAGCCGGGGACGTGCGGTTGCTCAGCTGCCCCGAGGGGGCTCTGCTCATGACAGCCGTCGGCGGCGCAGCGCCCGCACCGCGACCCCGGCCAGAAGTGCTCCCGCGCCCAGCAGACCCGCCGCGAGCGCCACGTCGGCGCCGGTCTTCGCAAGCGACCCGGCGGCGACGACCTCGACGCCGAGGCGACTGAAGACGGCTCCGTCGGCGCGTGCGATCTCGAGGGTGTGTGCGCCCGTGGCGAAGTCGGCGGGGACGACGACGCGGAAGGCCACGCGACCGGAGGCATCGGCCACCGGAATGCCGGCGATCGGCAGCGGAGTGCTGCGCAGGACGGCGGAGATCTGCTCGCCGGGGTTCAGCCCCGTCACGGTCACGTCGAACGACTGGCCCTGCGCGACGCGCGTCGCGCTCGCGGTGGCGACCGGGCCGGAAGCGCCGGGGGAGGGCTGTGCGGTGGGCTCCGGGGAGGGCGAGGGGCCGCCCGCGGGCACGACCGTGACGGTCATCGTCACCGTGCGCAGGGCCGGCAGCACCTGCTCGTCCTTGCTCATGTCGAGCACGGGTCGATCACCGGCGGCCCAGTGGACGCGTCCGATGCGGGTGTCGCGGCCGTTGCCGGCCACGCCGTCGCCCCAGGTGTGGAAGACGTAGAGCTCGTTCCCGTCGTCGTCGGTGGTGACCGCTCCGTGGCCGGGGCCCTGGGGGTAGGTGAGGTAGTCCCACACCCCCTCGGGCATCGGCACGCTCTTCATCAACGGGGTGTTGTACTTGTGCCAGCTGTCGATGTCCATGAGATCGCTGTCGAGATCGGCCCAGACGCCGCCGACGACGTAGCGCGGGCTCACGCCGTCGCTGGAGTAGATCAGGTAGATCCTGCCGTCGCGTTCCATCGCGAACGACCCCTCGGCCAGGCGCAGCTCCCACGAGAGCGACGGCGAGATCACGGGCTTCGCCTCGCCGACGATCCGGGTGGGGTCGGCGGGGTCGACCTTCGCGATCCACGTGAGCGGGTCGCCGAAGCCGGGGGAGGTGAAACGCTGCGACCACGTGTAGTACGCCTGCCCGTTCGCCTCGAAGTACGTCATGTCGAGGCTGATGTTGCTGTAACCCTCGCGGCCCAGGGCCGTCCCGTCGGCTTCCAGGACCGCGGCGGGCTTCGACCAGTCCGCGGGGTCGGCGGGGTCGCCGCCGTCGCGGAGCTGCATGATGTGCGATTGCACGGTGCGCCAGTCGGCGCCGTCGTTGGCCTGCGCGTCGCCCGAGTTGAAGCACGGCGAGAACAGGATCGACAGCTTCCCGCCGATCTCGTGGATCTCGGGTGCCCAGTAGCACCCGGCGATCGTTCGACCGTCGGTGGTGGTGTCGCGCCGTGTCCAACGGTTCAACAGGTCGACCTCGCGCTGGGCTCCGCCGGCGGCATCGGAGAGTCCGTCGAAGGTGTCGGAGACGCGGATGGGCAGGTGGGCCGAGGCGATGTTGTTGTTGTTCGTGTCGTCGGTCGCGATGAACAGATACTGCGTCTTGCCCGCGCGCTCGTAACGGTAGATGGTCGGGTCGGCGCGGTTGGCCGCGAAGGGAACGCTGTAGTCCTTCTGCCGGACGGTGCCCGTGACGGTGACGGTGCCCGAGGTGGCCGCCCGGGCCGCCGCGAGCTCGTCCGTGTTCCAGTCGACGGGGAGGGTCGCGGTCGACCCGTCGCTGTACGACAGGTCGGCGCGCGTGCGGTCGAGGTCTTCGCCGGCGCCCGCCGCGATCGTGGCGGGGGCGACCGTCACCGCCGTGTTGACGACGCGGTCGTAGCGTTCGGCGAGGGCCGTCGCGATCGTCCCGCTGACGGGCAGGATGCCGCCGGGCTCCGCGTTGGCGACGCGTTCGGCGAACGAGCCCCAGCCGGGGTCCGCGACGCCGATGGGGGAGCCGACGACGACGTCGCCGCGGTTTCCGGCGGAGACGACGCGGCTGCGTGTGCCGTCGTCCTCGGGGTTGAAGGGGTCGGCAACCTGCTCGGTGCGGGCGAGGTCGGTCACGGTCGTGTATCGGGCGGTGCCCGAGGCGTCGGTCCACGACACGAGGTAGCGCTGCTGGGCCGAGTCCCACACGGCGCGCGGAGAGACGACCCCGTCGGTGGTTCCGAGGTCGATGGTGCCGAGCTCGGCGAACTGCGAACCCCGATCATCCTCGGCGCGGAACACGAGCGCCCCGCTCTGGGCCGTGGCATCCGGTGTTCCCGACATCTCGACGCGCGTGGCGACGAAGCCGAGCCGGCCGTCGGCGAAGAAGAACGGCGAGGGGGAGCCGATCCCGCGCTGCTCGACGTTGTCGAGACCGACGTGCTCGCCGCGGGCGAAGACCACACCGTAGTTGTTCTGCAGGGGCTGCGCGGTGTCGGCCGACGTGCCGACCGCGAGGTGGATGCTCCGCGCGACGGTGTCCTGATTCGCGTCGTGGTCGTTGGTGGGTGTGCGGGTGTACGCGACGAGGCTCTGCGCCGTGGCGGGATCGAGCACGGTCACCGTGAAGGTCTTCGAGAAGGTGGTCGTGCCCCAGGCCGCGGTCGCGGTGACTTCCGCGGTTCGGTCGCCGGAGCCCGGGTTCACGAGCGCCCCGTTCGAGACGGCCGCGCCGCTCCAGCGCAGGTCCACGCCCGCGACGCTCGGAAGGGAGGTCCCGGATGCCACGACCGGCGGCACGACGAGCGAGGCGCTCAACCGCGCCGAGAGGTCGGCTGCGGAATCGGCTCGCACGGTCACCTGCACGGGTGCGCCGATCGCTGTCGCCCCGGCGAAGGCGGCGGTCGGCGTCAGCGTGACGGTAGCGTCCGACAAGCCCGGCGCGGGCCGCGTCACCCGGCCGTCGGGTGAGACGACGTCGGGGTCGCTCGACGCCCAGGACAGGGTCGAACCACCGCTGCCGACGCGGGGAAGCGCGAGATCCGAGACGACGTCGGAGGTGTCGCCGAGCTCGACGGCGGTTGCGTCGGCTCGCGCGATCGCCTCTGCCGCGGGGGCCGCGATCTCGCGGATCTGTTCGGTGCCGAGCGCTCGGCGATCCACGCGGACGTCGTCGATCGCCCCCGCGAAGAACGGGTCTCCGGGGTAGAGCGACTTGCCGATCAGCCCCGAGAACAGCGACGATCCCACGGTCGCGGCACCGGTCGCCGTCGTCGCGGTGGAGGCCACGGCTTCGCCGTCGACGTAGGTGGTGACGCGCTGTCCCGACTGCAGGGAGACCGCGATGTGGCTCCACCGGCTCGATGCGGCGGGGCCGTTACCGGTCGCCCGCTGCTCGGTGCCGGACTTGACGGCTCCGATCAGGTTTCCTCCGCAGCGCGGGGTGGCGAACAGGTATCGCTCGTTCGAGCTGCCGAGGCTGTAGGCCCACGAGCACTCCTGCCCGCCCGACCACCGCATCCACGCTGAGATCGTGACGTCGCCCGTCGTCGTATCCGTCAGGCCTGGAGCGATCTCCACGAAAGCCGCCCCGGACGTCGACGAACCGCCCGGCAGCGCCAGCGCACGGTCGGAGCCGCCACGCGGGCCGGTGACGATGTTCGCGCCGGCACCGCGCACCGTTCCGGCGTGGGCACCCGCGGCATCCGGGATCTGCGCTCCCGCGGCGATGGGCCCGGTGGGAAGGGCGTCGAAGTCGTAGACGAGTGCGGCGGTGGGAGCCTCTGCCTGGGCCGGAGCGATGCCGGTGACCAGTCCGGTCCCGACCAGGGCGACGGCGAGGGCGAAGGCGGCAGGACGACGTGAACGCATGCGGGGGAGCCTTTCGGGCGTACGGCGAAGCGTCTCGTCCGGGTCGCCGGCGAGGCGACCGGACCGCACGTCGTCGTGGCGGTCCGGGCCGGTAATGCGGTTTCCGGCCTGGGTCGCGACCGACATTAAACAATGAGCGCGGGTAAGCGCAAGGTACATGTGAACCTTCACGTCGTGACCTCATTGATGCTTGACCGCCGCAAGAGCGCCTTGTACGGTGCTTCTGAGTGTGAGCGCTAACACAGCGCCGACTCGAAAAGTCAGCAGAGCTGCTGTCCTTTCGTATTCGGTGAACGGCGCCGCATCGCCCGCCCGTCCCCGCATCCGAACGGAGCGTCCTGCCCATGCGCGTCCCCCGTCTCCTCGCCGCCACCGCCGTCGCCGCGGTCGCCGCGTCGACGTTCGTCACGGTCCCCGCGGCTTCGGCCGCGGCCGTGCCCGAGCCCGGCCTGCACTACACCTTCGACACCCTGAGCGGCACCCTCGGTGCCGGGGCGGCGATCCCCGACACCGGCACGCGGTCGCCACGCGCTGACGGCGTGGTTCAGAACGGCGGCATCACGATCGTTCCGGGCGTCACGGGCGCTGCGAACGACAAGGCCATCCGCCTCTCGGGCGGTCGCAACGACGCCGATGCGGTCGCCTCGTACGTGACGCTGCCGAACGACGTCGTCGCTTCCACCGATACGGCCCTGACCGTGAGCCTCTGGACGAAGTGGGAGGGCGCGGGCAACGGCTCGTGCCAGCTCGCTTTCGGTCTCGGCCGTTCGACGACGAAGAACGTCCTGGCCTCGACGAGCTGCAACGGCACCTATGGGGCGGTGTCGGACGGTTCCGGCGAGCGTCGCGTCGGCAACGGCGGATCGGCCCTGCCGGTGGGGCAGTGGGCGAACGTCACCCTCGTCTTCCAGCCCGGGCAGCGGCTCACCTACTACGTCAACGGGCAGCTCGACGGCGCGGATGCCGA
>JAKOMY010000076.1 GCA_022702225.1 Microbacteriaceae bacterium
CGCTGGCCGTCGTACTCCTTGGTCCAGACACCGATGAGCATGGTGGCCACGGCGTTGCCGGTGAAGTTGGTCACGGCGCGGGCCTCGGACATGAAGCGGTCGATGCCGACGATGACGCCGACGCCGTCGACCAGGTCGGGGCGGTAGGCCGACAGACCACCGGCGAGGGTGGCGAGACCGGCGCCGGTGACGCCGGCGGCGCCCTTCGAGGCGATGATCATGAAGATCATGAGACCGATCTGCTCACCGATCGACATGGGCGAGCCCATCGCGGTGGCGATGAACAGCGAGGCCATCGTGAGGTAGATCGCCGTGCCGTCGAGGTTGAAGGAGTACCCGGTCGGGACGGTGATGCCCACGACGGGCTTCGAGACACCGAGGTGCTCCATCTTGGCGATGAGGCGGGGAAGAGCGGCCTCGGACGACGAGGTACCGACGATGAGCAGGTACTCGCGGCCCAGGTACTTCATCAGCGTGAAGATGTTGACGCGGGTCACGACGTACAGCAGCGTGCCGAGCACCACGGCGATGAAGAGGAAGCACGTGATGTAGAAGGCGCCCATCAGGATGCCGAGGCTGATCACGGCCTGGAACCCGGTCTTGCCGACGACGGCGGCGATGGCACCGAAGGCACCGATGGGGGCGAGCCACAGGATCATGCCGAGGATGCGGAAGACGAGCACCTGGAAGTTACGGATGCCCTCGACCATGCGCGCGCCGCGCTCGCCCATGCCCTGCAGGGCGAAGCCGACGAGAAGGGCGATGAACAGCACCTGGAGGATGCTGCCGCCGGTGAAGGCGGAGAAGAACGTGGTGGGGATGATGCCCAGGATGAACTCCTGGGTGGAGGTCGCCTCGGCCGCGGGGGCGTCGTACTGGGCGCCCGCGATGTTCAGTCCCTCGCCCGGGTGGATGATGTTGCCGACGACGAGGCCGATGATCAGGGCGAACGACGACATGACGAGGAAGTAGACCATCGCCAGGCCGCCGATCTTGCCGACCGTGGAGGCCTTGGCGATCGAGCCGATTCCCACGACGATCGTGCAGAAGATGACCGGGGCGATCATCATCTTGATGAGGCTGACGAAGCCCTTGCCGATGGGCTCGAGGGCCGTGGCGAACTGCGGGGCGACCAGGCCCACGATGACACCGGCCACGACCGCGACGATGACGGAGATGTAGAGCCAGTGGTTGCGGTCGATCTTCTTACGCGGCCTGCCGTCGCGTGTGGTGCGGAGTGAGAGTGCCATGAGCGACTTCCCCTTTTCTAACGCCTTTGTTGAGTCCGGCGGGGGCGCCGGTCGATGTGACGACTTTGATCGACGCCGGACGCGTCGGCGATTTGTGGTCGTATTGTTCACGGCAAGCGCGAGAAGGGCGTGGTGATGAGACTGAGCGTGGGTGGACGCCTGGCATTGGTGTCCCTGGGCGTCGTCGTGCTCGTCGCCGGCGTGCTGGCGGCGCTGCTGTCGGTGCAGTTGAGCGACTCCGGTCAGCGCGAGGCCGAGAAGGTCACCCGCTCCGTCGCCGAGACCCTCGCGCACGAGCCCGACGTCGCCGCTCTGGTCGTGCGGCGCGACTCCGGCGCCCTGCAGCCGATGGTCGAGCAGATCCTCCCCGACGCCGACCTGTCGTTCGTCACGATCATGACGCCCGACGGCATCCGTCTCACCCACCGCAACAGGTCCGAGATCGGCGAGCAGTACCTCGGTTCGCGATCGGAGGCGCTTGCCGGCCAGACGCACACCGAGGTCTACGACGGAACCCTGGGGCCCTCGGTGCGCACCATCGTCCCGATCCGCGACGGGGGCGACGAGAGCGGCGACATCGTGGGCCTGGTCGCCGTCGGCGTCACGCTCGGCGCCGTGCAGCAGGACCTCGCCGCTCGCGCACCGCTGATCGTCCTGGCATCCGCCGCCATCGTCGGCATGGGGATACTGGGAGCCCTCTACGTCCGACAGAGCGCTCGACGTGTGACCGGCTCGTACACGCCCGCCGAGTTGTCGCGTCTCGTCGAGAGCTACGAGACGGTGCTGCACTCACTGCGCGAGGGGCTCGTGGTCACCGACCGCGCCGGGCGCATCGTGCTCTACAACGACGAGGCCGCCGACCTGCTGGGCCTGCCCCCGGCCCGCTCGGGGCAGGTATCGCTCGACCCCCGCGAGATCGAGATGGACGCCGGTCTCGCCGAGGCCATCGCGAGCGGTCGGCGCATGGTCGAAGAGACCGTCGTCAACGGGGAGCGGGTGCTGCTGGTCAACCAGGAGGAGGCGCGCGATCTGGCGGGCCGGCGCGCTCCGGAACGCGGTCGGGTCATGACCTTGCGCGACCGGTCGGAGCTGCAGGCGCTGCTCGGCGAGCTCGAGGGCGTCCGCACGCTCAGCGACACCCTGCGCTCGCAGACCCACGAACACGGCAACCGCCTGCACGCGCTGCTGGCCCTGCTCGAGCTCGGGCGCATCGACGAAGCCCGCCGCCTGATCGTGGCCTCGACCGGCGAACGTCAGGAGCTCGCCGACCGCCTGGTCTCGGACGACGAGGACGCCGTGGTGGTCGCCCTGCTGCTGGGCAAACTCGACGAGGCCGCCGAGCGCGGCGTGCACCTCGACCTCGACGTCGCCGAGCCGACGCCCGCGCTGCCGCTCCCCGCGGCCGAGGCGGTGACGGTGGTGGGAAACCTCGTCGACAACGCTCTGGATGCCGCGGCGGCCGGCGCCGAACCCCGCTGGGTGCACGCGGCGCTCCGAGCAGGCGGAGGCGATGTGGTGCTCGAGGTGTCCGACAGCGGCACCGGGTTCGACCCCGCGCTCGCCGATCCCTTCGCGTTCGGCGCGTCCACCAAGCCGGCGCACTCCCCCGGAGGCCGCGGTGTCGGTCTCGCCCTCGTGCGCGACATCGTCGCGGCGCACGGCGGCACGCTGCAGGTGGTGGAGGACCCCACGACCGTGCGCGTTTTCCTTCCCGCCGTCGCCGAGGAGGTGGCGCCGTGATCAGGGTGCTGGTCGTCGACGACGACGCGCTGGCGTTGGAGCTGCATTCCGCCTACGTCGCTCGAGTGCCCGGTTTCGAGGTCGCCGGTCATGCCGCGGGAGCCCGCGCGGCGCTCACCGCCCTGAGCGATCCCGAGCGCCGTATCGACCTCGTCCTTCTCGACATGACGATGCCCGACGGCACCGGTCTCGACGTCGCCCGACGCGTGCGCGCGATGGGGTCTCGCGTCGACATCATCGCCGTCACCGCGGTCCGAGATGCCGCGACCGTGCGCGCGGCGGTCTCGATCGGCGTCGTGCAGTACCTCATCAAGCCCTTCGCGTTCGCCGCGTTCCGCGAGCGTCTCGAGGCGTACCGGTCCTACGTCGAGGGCCTGGATCGCGCGGCGGGAGAGGCGACGCAGTCCGAGGTCGACGCGCTGCTGGGCACGCTTCGGACCATCGCTGCGCCGACCCTGCCGAAGGGCCTGAGCGACGAGACGCTGCAGGCCGTGGCGGAGCGCGTGCGCACGGCCTCCGGGGCCGTGTCCTCGACCGAGGTCGGCGAGAGCGAGGGCATGTCGCGCGTCACCGCCCGGCGCTACCTCGAGCACCTCGCCGACGTCGGTCGCGTCCGCCGCGAACCCCGCTACGGCGGCCAGGGCCGCCCCGAGATCACCTACGCCTGGCTCCGCGGCTAGCGGCGGCCCGCCCTCGTCGAGTGTCCGCGGGGACGTGGGTCAGAGGTCGAACGCCGCGCGTACGCCCTCGTTCACCACGACGCCGGCGCGCACGTTCAGGCCCTTGGCCAGGGCGGGGTCGGCGGATGCCGCGGCCTCCCACCCCCGGTCGGCGATGCGCGTGATGTAGGGCAGGGTGGCGTTCGACAGGGCCCGGGTCGAGGTGTGCGGCACCGCGCCGGGCATGTTCGCGACGCAGTAGTACAGCGAATCGTGGACGCGGAAGGTCGGCTCGTCGTGCGTCGTGGGACGCGAGCCCTCGAAACAGCCGCCCTGGTCGATCGCGATGTCGACGAGCACGGAGCCGGGCTTCATCGCCGCGACCATGTCGTCGGTGACGAGCTTGGGCGCGGCGGCCCCGGGAATGAGCACCGAGCCGATGACGAGGTCGGCGTCGGCCAGCTGCTCGGCGATCTCGAGGCGGGTCGAGGCGCGGGTCTCGATCGCGC
>JAKOMY010000081.1 GCA_022702225.1 Microbacteriaceae bacterium
GGCGACCTCGTCGGACGGGACGTTGCGGGTCGTATCTGAGCGTCGACAGACCGGACCGGCGGCCTCCTTCGGGGGGCCGCCGGTCTTCTCGTCCGGCGCGGAGGCCGGCTCCGACGCGGCGATATCGTGCCGAAGCCGCCTCTCACCGGTGGTACGGCGGTCACACGCCTCGGTCGTCCGCGAGACGCCGTCTCGCGTCGGAGTGCGTCCTCACAGCGCGGCGCGATCCGCTCGGGTGAGCGGCAGCCGCGATGCCAGGACGCCGGCGATCAGCGCGCCCGCGCCGCCGGCCATCATGTCGCCGATGGTGTCGTCGTAGGTGACGAAGATCGCGTCGGTGATGAAGCGGTAGCCGAACCACTCGACCATCTCCCAGACGGCGCTGAGCGCGAGGCCCGCGATCGTCGCGACGACGATCGGCGTGCGGCGGCGGCCGGTCGACCCGATCACGCCCGCGTCGTCGAGGAGCACGAGAGCGATCGCGGCGAGAACCCCGGTGCACACCAGGTGCACCACCAGGTCCCAACCCGTCCAGGTGCGGTACAGATCGATGACGTTGCTGCCCGCGGCCACGAACACCGTGACGCACGTGATCAGGTCGAGCCCTGACCGCAGACCGATCATCCGCGAGAGCATGACGGCGGGCAACGACATGGACAGCACGGCGAAGTCCGTGAACGGCAGGGTGAACGACGACGCGAGGACGACGACGATCGCCAGGGCCCGCACGGCGTCGGACAGCCAGTCGGTGAGGCTTCGCGGCGGACGCTTCAGGTTCGCATACATCGCCGGGATCACGGCGTCCCCGGGGGATGGATACGCACCACGGCCTGCACCGGAAGGTGGTCGCTCGGCCACTGCGTGCCCGTCGGGCGCGGGTCGATGCCCACCGCCCTCACTCCCACGTCGGGGGTCGCCAGCAGAGCGTCGATGCGTCGTGCGCCGATCCTGGGCGCCGCGTAGTTGTTGAAGGTGCCCCACTCGGCGGTGCGGCGGGCGGGGGCGTACGACCACGTGTCGACGAGCAGGCCGTCGGCGAACATGTCCGCGAGCTCGCTCGAGCGCACGTGCGCGTTCACGTCGGCCGTGAACAGCAACGGGTGCTTGCGTCGGGCGACGAGCTCGTGCAGCCAGGTCGCCGATCGGCGCCGGGCTCGGCGCGAGAACGCGTCGAAGTGCGTGTTGACGAAGGTGAACCGGGAGCCGGTGGCGCGGTCGCGCAGCTGCGCGATGACCGCGATGCGCGGGATCGTGTTCCCCCACCCGGTCGAGGCGGGCACCTCGGGCGTATCGGACAGGGCGACCTGCTGCCAGTCCTCGACCTCGATGCGCTCGCGGTCGTAGAACAGCGGGGTGCCCTCGCCGTCGCGGCGCGGCCCCCGCCCGAGGCCGATCCGTCCGTAGTCCGAGCCGAGCGCGCCCTGCACCCACCGCGCCTGATCGGGCATCGCCTCCTGCGTGCCCAGCAGATGCGGCTTGTTGGCGCTCAAGAAGGTGCGCAGGCGTTCTTTGCGCATCGGCCACCGGTCGGCCGGCGGCCACGTGATCCGGTCGAAGCGGCGGCGGATGTTGAAGCTCATCACGTGCAGCTCGGGCGGCTCGACGTTCGGGAACAGGATGCCGGTCACGAGCGCCCCCGCATGCCCAGACGCATCCACCGGGCCGGGGGGATGTCGGCGGGCCAGTGCGCGAACACCGTGCCCGCGCCGCGGCGGAAGCATCGCGCGAAGCGGCGGGGTTCGACCGTGCGCGACGAGACCCGCATGTGCGCGCCCGACACCCGCGCGATCCGGTGCCGCCGGCCGAGGTGATAGGCGAGGTCGAGATCGTCGTGCAGCTCGGGGTCGAGGTGCACCTCGCCGCGCACGTCCTCCCACGCGCGACGGCGGAACGCCATGTTCGATCCCCACAGCGGCGTGTGACCCAGGGCCGGGGTGGCGAAGGTGGCGTAGGTGCCGAGGAAGAGCCGCGCCATCGCCACTCGTCCTCGCGCGGGACCGTCGTGGAACACGGCGCCGCCGGTCACGGCATCCACTGTCGTGTCCCTCAGCGCCTCGACCATGCTCTCCACCCACGTCGGGGTGGGGATGCTGTCGGCATCCAGGCGCAGGATGAGCTCGCCCCGCGCCGCGTCGTAGCCCGCCGCGGCCGCGGCGGGGATCCCGCGCTCGCCGCAGAACACCACCCGCGCGCCCGCGGCTCGGGCGATGTCGGCGCTGTCGTCGGTCGAGGCGTTGTCGACGACGACGACCTCGTCCGGCGCGAGCGTCTGCGCGGCGAGGGCGCGCAGGCAGCGCCACAGGTGGGCGCCGTCGTCGCGGCACGGAATGACGACGGAGACGGTGACGGCCGACGCAACGGGGCCTTGAGGCACGCTTCCTCCCGGGGACGAGTGCTTCCACGCTAGGCGATGCGCGATCGGAGCCTCCCGGCTTGACGACCGCGCCGTCGGCCGACAGCGCGCACCTTTCGTATCGTGGATGCCATGGCATCCGTCCTCAACGTCTCGGCGTATCTGTTCACGCGCATCGATCATCCGGCGTCCCTGCGCACGGTCCTGCGCGAGCGCGCGAGCGAGGCGGGGCTGCGCGGAACGATCCTGCTGGCGGAGGAGGGCATCAACCTGTTCCTCGCGGGCGATCACGACGCGGTGCGCGGGTTCCTCGACGAGGTGCGCTGCGACGAGCGGTTCGCGGCCCTGAAAGCCAAAGAGAGCTGGTCGGACGAGGTGCCCTTCGGCAAGCTCCTCGTGAAGGTCAAGCGCGAGATCATCCGCATGGACCGGCCCGAGGTCCGCCCGCAGGACGGAAGGGCTCCCGTCGTCACCCCCGCCACCCTGCGCCGCTGGCTCGACCGGGGCGCCGACGACGAGGGTCGCGAGGTCGTGCTCGTCGACACGCGCAACGCGTTCGAGGTCGACTACGGCACGTTCGCCGGTGCGAAGGACTGGCGCATCGACCGCTTCACCCAGTTCCCGGATGCCGCGGACTCGCACCGCGACGAGCTCGAGGGCAAGACCGTGGTGAGCTTCTGCACCGGCGGGATCCGCTGCGAGAAGGCCGCGCTGCACCTGCGGGCCGAGGGGCTCGAGGCCTACCAGCTCGAGGGCGGGATCCTCGGGTGGTTCGAGGCCCAGGGCGCCGCGCACTGGAACGGCGACTGCTTCGTCTTCGACGAGCGCGAGGCCCTCGACCCCGCTCTCTCCGCCCGGGTCGGAGCCTGACGTGCTCTGGGACCAGCACGCCTGCGTCGAGCTCGTCGAGTCCGCCGACCTCGGCGACCTGCGGCGCTACCGCGGGGCCGGGGGAGGCTACGTCTCGATCAACGTCGGCTACGCCCCGCACACGCCCGAGCTCACGGCATCCCTCCTTCGCTCCTTCCGCGCGCAGGTGGACGCGATCGACGGGTTGGAGCTGGCCGCCACCGTGGCCGACATCGACCGGGTCTCGGCCCGGGGCGACACGGCCGTGGCCTTCGACCTCGAAGACAGCGGCCCCCTCGGGGGCGACCTGGATGCCGTGGCCACCCTCGTCGCCCGGGGAGTGCGCACCCTCGGCCCGACCTACAACCACGCCAATCGCGCCGGCGGCGGGTGCCTCGACGCGGTCGACGACGGACTCACCGCGTGGGGCCGCGATCTCGTCGCCGAGATGAACAGGCGCGGCATGGTTCCCGACGGCTCGCACGTCGGCGCCCGCACGACCTTCGACATGTGCGCCGCGTCGACCCGCCCGGTCGTGTTCAGCCACTCGAACATGCGCGCCGTGTGGGAGCACCCCCGCAACATCACCGACGACCAGGCGCGCGCGGCGGCAGCCACCGGGGGAGTGGTGGGCATCACCGGCGTGGGCATCTTCTTGGGGCCGAACACCCCGACCCTCGAGGCGATGATCCGCCACCTCGAGTACGCGGTCGAACTCGTCGGTAGCGAGCACGTGGGCGTCAGCACCGACTTCTCGTTCGACTGGGAGACCTTCCGCGACGAGGTGGTCCGCATGCCCGAGCTCTACGATGCGAGCTACACCCGGTGGGGGCCGATGGAGTGGATGCCGCCCGAGACCTTCGTGCTCCTCGGCTCGGCGCTCGCCGCGCGAGGATGGAACGACACCGACGTCGCCGCCGTGCTCGGCGGGAACTTCCGCCGCGTCGCGGCCGAGAGCTGGGAGCCCCTGACATGACCCACCTGAAAGACGGCGCCGTGCTGCGCCCCGCTCGTGCGGGAGACGAAGAGGGAATCCTCGCGTGCATCCAGGCTCTCGCCGACTACGAACGCGAACCGGATGCCGTCGACAACACCGCCGAGATGATCGCCGACACGCTGTTCGGCGATGACGCCCGCGCATTCGCCTTCGTCGTCGAGAGGGAGGGGGAGATCCGGGCCATCGCGATCTGGTTCCTCACCTACTCGACGTGGACCGGTCGCCACGGCATCTGGCTCGAGGACCTGTACGTCCACGAGCCGTACCGGTCGAACGGCTACGGCGTCGCCCTCTTGGCCGCGCTCGCCGCGGAGTGCCTCGAGAAGGGCTACTCGCGTCTGGAATGGACCGTGCTCGACTGGAACGAGCCCGCGATCGGCTTCTACCGCGCGCTCGGCGCCGAGGCGATGGACGAGTGGACGACCCGCCGGGTGACCGGCGACGCGCTGGCGGCGTTGGCGGCGCGGGGGTAGCTCGGGTTCTGCGCCCGTGCATTCCCCGGTCGCGGCGCGGACCGAGCAGCGTGCGGTGCGCGGGCGGCGGGGTCGCCGAGACAGCATCTCGCTGACGAACCCGCGTCAGGTTGCAGCGGAGTTGTCAGCGAGATGCCGTCTCGCGATGGAGGTGGCGCGCGACGTCTCGCGCATCGCGACGGCTGACCGCGCGAATTCACCGCGCGAACTCACCGCGCGAGGTCGCCCAGCACCGCCTCGGCGGCGCGCTGCCCCGACACCAGAGCGCCCTGGATCGACGCAGTGTCGCGGTGGTCGCCGGCGAGGTATCGGCCGTCGTCGAGACGCACGGGGCGGCGCAGGTGCAGCGGCGGGTCCTGCACGGGGAGCGCGTGGGTGATGTCGTCGCGGCGCAGCAGGCGCCACGGCCGGGTGTCGGCCTCCCACACCTCGCCGAGCTGACGCCGCACGTCGTTCTCGGTGGCAGCCGACGGCATCACGCACGTGGCCTGGATGAGGTGCTGTCCGCGCGGGGCGTACGTGGGGGCGGTGTTGGTCATGACCGCGGTGTTGACGATCGGCCCGCGGCGGCGGCCGTCGACGCGCAGCGCGGCATCGTCCGAGGGGGCCTCGTCGGCGGCGAACCACCACGTCTGCAGGCCCCGCGTGCGGGGGTGCGGGGCATCGAGGGCGTGATCCAGGCCGGTCGCGAGCACGACGCTGCGGGCGGTCACGGCATCCCGACCCTCCACCCCGAGGTGCCAGCCGCGCGCGCGCCGCCGGGTCGACACGACGCGGTGCGAGAGGCGGATGCCGACACCCGCACGCCGCGCGGTGTCGGCGAGCTGCGCGGGAAGGGCGCCGATCCCCGCGGCGGGAACGCCGGGACGCCCGAGCGCGAAGCTGCGGATGAGCAGGCGCACGAAGGCGTCGGAGGTCTCTTGCCGGTCGTCGGCGATCACCCCGGCGAGGAAGGGCTCGAGCACCGCCTCGCGAAGGGGGCCGCGAAGCCCGGCCCGGTCCCAGCCCTCGTCGAGCGAGAAGTCGCGGCCCCTCTTCGCGGCCCGCGGCGACAGCAGGGTGGGGCCGACCCATCGTGCGAGTGCGGCGACATCGGCGGGGTGGACGAGCCCGCTCGCGAGAGTCGTCGGGAGAGATGACGGGTGCCGCAACGGATGCGCCAACCGCGCGACCCGGTCGTCGAGCCGCACGCCGACGGCGACCGGGAAGCGCCGGAGCGCGAGGGCGTCGACGTCGACCCAGCGCCGCACGGCCGGATACGCCGGGTTCAGCACGTGGAAGCCGAGGTCGAGGCGGAATCCGTCGACGATGTCGGTGCGCTCGCGCCCGCCGACCGCGTCGTTCGCCTCGAGGACCACGACGTCGCGCCCGGCCTCGGCCAGCCGGGTCGCGGCGCGGAGTCCCGCAAGCCCTGCTCCCACCACGACGACGTCGTACTCGCTCATGCCGCGAGCCTAAGCAGGCGAACGCGAGCGGAAGCGGGGGTTGCGAGCGTCAGCGACGGGGCGCGATGGCCGCGGCGACGCTGTCGAGAGCGCCCGGCACGAGCGAGAAGTACGCCCAGGTGCCGCGCTTCTCGCGGGTCAGGATGCCGGCATCCACCAGCACCTTCGTGTGGTGCGAGACCGTGGGCTGCGAGAGGCCGAGGGGTTCCTGCAGGTCGCACGCGCACGTGGCGCCGGCGTCTTGCGCGGCGATGATCGACACGATCCGCAGCCGCGCCGGATCGGCGAGCGCCTTGAGCGTCTTCGCCAGCGTCTCCGCTTCGGCCGGGGCCATCGCCGCGTCGCTCGACGAGACGCAGCAGCCGGCGTCGAGCAGGGGCAGGGCGATGGGGGAGGTCATGGCATCCATCATCGCCCTCGCATCGATGAACGTCAATATTGACGAACGTCGATGTGTTGGGTCATGCTGTTCCCGTTCGACCCGACCCGAAGGAAGCGCCATGTCCGACACCGCCACGATCCTCTTCGTCTGCGTGCACAACGCCGGCCGCTCGCAGATGGCCGCCGGCTACGCCCGCACCCTGGGCGGCGACCGCGTACGCGTGCTCTCGGGCGGCAGCGCTCCCGGCGACGCTCTCAACCCGATGGCGGTGGCCGCGATGGCCGAAGAGGGGATCGACATCAGCTCCGAGGTGCCGCAGCTGCTGCTCACCGACGACGTGCGTGCCTCCGACGCCGTCATCACGATGGGCTGCGGAGACGCGTGCCCGATCTTCCCCGGCAAGCGCTACGAGGACTGGGAGCTGACCGACCCGGCCGGCAAGGGTCTCGACGAGGTACGCCCCATCCGCGACGACATCAAGGCGCGGGTGACCACGCTGCTGCGCGAGCTCGGGGTCGACGCATGAGCCTGACCCTCACGGTCCCGCCGCGGCTCGAGGCCGATCGCCGCGCGGGTCTGCCCGTCGCGATCATCGGCGCCGGCCCCGTCGGCCTGGCTGCCGCCGCGCACCTCATCGAACGCGGGCTGCCGGTCGTGGTCTTCGAGGCGGGCGACACCGCCGGCGCGGCCGTTCGCGCGTGGGGGCACACCCGTCTCTTCTCGCCATGGCGCTACGTCGTCGACGCCGCCGCGCGTCGCCTGCTCGAGGCCGAGGGGTGGACCGCCCCGGATGCCGAGGGACTCCCCACCGGAGACGAGCTGGTCGACGGCTACCTCGAACCCCTCGCGCGCACCGCCGCCCTGGCATCCGTCATCCGGTACGGCACGCGCGTCGAGGCCGTGGCCCGCCAGGGCATGGACCGCACGCGGTCGGTGGGTCGGGCGGCCACCCCTTTCGTGCTGCGACTGCGCACGGCCGAGCAGACGACGGATGCCACGGCTCGCGCCGTCATCGACACCTCGGGCACCACGAGCTCGCCGCGGTCGCTGCTGTCGTCGGGTCTCGCGCACGACGACCTCGGTGATCGCGTGACGACGGCGCTCCCCGATGTGCGCGGACGCGACCGCGACCGCTTCGCCGGTCGGCGCGTGCTCGTCGTCGGTGCGGGGCACTCGGCGGCGAACACCCTGATCGCCCTCGCCGCTCTCGCCGAGGAGGATCCGGCGACGCGTGTGTCGTGGGCGGTGCG